>NZ_JBFULJ010000482.1:0-2856 GCF_056400385.1 Priestia sp. P5_B4 | reverse complement strand
TACACACGCAGTGAGGTTTATCACTCGTTGTAAAGATGTCAGACGATAAGGTAATCGACATTCAAAATGGAAAGATTGTTGAGTACGACAATTATTATAACTCGTTGGGGGTTTTATCATGGGTAACGAAACGTCGAATAGAGGGGAGCCTTGGCAAGGATTTTTGGGTCCGAACTATGGCTATGTATTAGAACAGTATGAGTTATATGAAGAGCAGTCAGATCTAGTAGATCCAGAGTTAAAAGAATTATTTGATTATTGGGGTGCTCCTCCATTAAACGAAAGCGAGCAGGTTCAGCAAGCTGAATACGCACAGGCTGCACCTTCAGCTAACACATCTAAAATTGCATCGGCTATTAAGCTAGCGGAAAACATCCGTGCTTATGGTCATCTATACGCATCAATTAAACCTCTTGAAAGCGAGAAGAAAGATCCTGTCTTGCTTCACTTGGAAGATTACAATTTAACGCAAGAAGATTTGAAATCAATTCCGGTTGATATTTTATGTACGAATGCGCCATCACACGTCAAAAATGGTTTAGACGCAATTAACTATTTAACAGATGTCTACACAAAAACCATTGCGTTTGAATTCCATCACGTACATAACATGGAAGAGAATAAGTGGCTGACTGATATGGTCGAGTCAGGTGCTATTTTCCAACCTCTTTCAAATGAGAAAAGAACTTCTGTATTAAAGCGTTTAACAGAAGTAGAAGGCTTTGAACAATTTTTGCACCGTACATTTGTCGGACAAAAACGCTTTTCTATTGAAGGCGTAGATATGTTAATTCCACTTGTAGATGAACTGATTGCACGCTCAGTGGAAACAAGCCCAAAAACGGTTAATATCGGGATGGCTCACCGTGGACGCTTAAATGTATTAGCACACGTATTAGGCAAGCCGTATGAAATGATTTTTGCAGAATTCCAGCATGCACCTAACAAGGAATTAGTTCCTTCAGAAGGTTCAATCGGTATCAACTACGGCTGGACGGGAGACGTAAAATATCACCTGGGTGCCGACAAACAAATTAAAGCAGAGAACACAGTTCGAGCTCGTTTGACATTGGCTAGCAACCCTAGTCACTTGGAGTTTGTTAATCCGGTTGTGGAAGGGTTTACAAGAGCAGCTCAAGATGAGCGTGATGTGAATGGATACCCAAAACAAGATGTAAAAAAATCGTTCGCGATTTTAATTCACGGAGATGCTGCGTTCCCTGGTGAAGGTATAGTACAAGAAACGCTGAACTTAAATCAATTGACTGGTTATCAAACAGGTGGAACAATCCACATTATTGCTAACAACATGATTGGATTTACAACAGAAAGCGTCGATTCTCGTTCAACGAAATATGCAAGTGACTTAGCAAAAGGATTTGAAATTCCAATTGTTCACGTAAATGCGGATGATCCGGAAGCCTGTCTAGCTGCTGCTTACTTTGCTTATGAGTATCGCAGACGTTTTAACAAAGATTTCTTGATTGATTTAATTGGATACCGTCGATTTGGCCACAATGAAATGGATGAACCGTCTGTAACGCAGCCGAAGATGTATGAAATTGTGACAAAACGTCCAACGGTTCGTGCTATGTATGCAAAGCAGCTTGAAGAACAAAACGTAATTCAAAGCGGCCAAGCAGATCAAATTAATGAAGAATTACAAGCGAAGTTAAAAGCAGCTTATGAGAAAGTACCGCCAAAAGCTGAAAAGCAACATAGAATTATGGAAATGCCACAAGCAGTCTTCAAAGGAATTTCAGATATTGATACATCGGTTACAAAAGAAGAGCTGTTTGAAGTGAATCAAGAGCTGGTGAAATACCCTGAAGGATTTAACGTATTTCCAAAACTTGATCGCATCTTATCTAAACGTGCCAAAGCGTTTGAAGAAAATGAAAGCGTAGATTGGTCATTGGGTGAGGCATTTGCMTTTGCTACGATTTTAAGAGACGGCACGCCAATTCGTATTACAGGCCAGGATTCTGAACGTGGTACGTTTGCACATAGACATCTTGTTCTTCATGATCATAAGACAGGGGATGTTTACTCACCACTACACGCAATGAAGAACGTAAGCGCTTCCTTTGATATTCGTAACAGTCCATTATCAGAAGGATCCGTTCTTGGATTTGAATACGGCTATAATGTATTTGCTCCGGAAACGCTTGTTCTTTGGGAAGCACAGTTCGGTGATTTTGCCAATGCAGGTCAAGTTATTATTGACCAGTTTATTGCAGCAGGCCGTGCTAAGTGGGGACAAAAATCTGGAATGGTCTTATTGCTGCCACACGGCCATGAAGGTCAAGGACCAGAACACTCAAGCGCTCGTCTAGAACGTTATTTACAGCTAGCTGGTGAAAACAACTGGACAATTGCAAACGTAACAAGCGCTGCACAATACTTCCACTTACTTCGACGACAAGCTGCCATTTTACAGCGCGAAGAAGTAAGACCGCTAGTAGTTATGACACCAAAAAGTTTGCTTCGTAATGCTTTTAGTGTGTCAAACCTTGAAGAGTTTACAAAAGGCTCTTTCCGCTTAGTAGTAGAACAGCCTGGATTAGGCAAAAAAGAAGATACAGTTGAACGAATCGTTCTGTGCAGCGGAAAAATCAGCAGTGAATTAACGGAACGCTTAAACAAAGCAGAAGATGATAAAGATTGGCTACACGTCCTTCGTCTAGAACAAATTTATCCGTTCCCAAGACGCGTAATTGCTGAAATCTTTGCTCGCTATAAAAATTTAAAAGAGATTGTCTGGTTACAAGAAGAGCCGGAAAACATGGGCGCATGGAACTATGTAGAAGATCGACTGCGTGAAGTAGCACCAGAAGGAGCTACGGTTGACTACAT
>NZ_JBFULJ010000481.1:0-2877 GCF_056400385.1 Priestia sp. P5_B4 | reverse complement strand
CTTCTCCTTTTCCATCTTCTATCCCTACTTCTTTTAATAATGAAGTTACCGTACGCTCTGCGAGTTCGTCTGCTGAAATAATTTTTTCACGACGGATACCAGGTTCTCCATGAATACCAACGCCAAACTCCATCTCATCTTCTGCAATCTCGAAAGTAGGAGTTCCTTTAGCAGGAACTGTGCAGGAAGTTAGTCCAAAGCCAATGCTTTTAACATTCGCAATAGCGTTTTCTGCTGCCTCTTTCACTTTTGGTAGATCATAGCCGCGTTCTGCTGCAGCACCTGCTATTTTATGAACAAGAACAGTACCAGCTACTCCGCGTCTTCCAACTGTATATAAACTGTCCTGTACAGCAATATCATCATCTACTTTTACATAATCCACTTGAATTCCATCTTCTTCTGCCAGATAAGCAGCATTCTTGAAATTCATCATGTCACCACTGTAGTTCTTAATCACTAGTAAAGTTCCCTTATCGCTAGCTGTTTCTTTAATGGCTTGATAAATCTGTATTTGAGAAGGTGAAGCAAATACATCACCACAAACTGCTGCATCTAACATGCCCTTTCCTACATATCCAGCGTGAGCAGGTTCATGTCCACTTCCGCCCCCGCTAATTATACTTACTTTACTTTTATTAATTTGGTCTTTTTTAATGACTTTATATTTTTCAATTAAATTCAGTTCAGGATGTGCTAGAACCAKCCCTTTACACATCTCAAGTACAACATCTTCCGGTTTATTAATAATTTTTTTCATTTTATATCAACCTCTTCTTATAATCATTTCCAATTTGATCAGCTGCGATGATAGCTGCAGCTACTGACTCTGGATTAACAGGGAATGGCATAGAATAGATAGATTCCTCTGGAATACAAGCTTTATTAGCTACTTCCATTAACTCTTCTTGTGTAATTTGTTCCACTCCAATATCAGCGAGACAAACTGGAAGTCCTACTGCTAAACAGAAATCTAACACTTCTTCTATTTCCTCAGTTGGCGCATTTTCCAATACCAATTGTGCTAATGTACCAAAAGCTACTTTTTCACCGTGGAAGTAGTGGTGAGCACTTTCTAAAAGAGTAAGCCCATCATGAATCGCATGTGCTCCAGCTAATCCACCACTTTCAAACCCTAATCCTGATAATAAGATATTGGCTTCAATAATGTTTTCTAAGGCTGGAGTAACAACATTATGATCGCTTGCAGCTTTTGCTTTAACCCCGTCCTCTAATAGAGTGTTGTAGCAATGTTCTGCTAACACTAATGCTGCATTTGTACCTTTTGCTGTTGAACATAAATCCTCACGTACTCCACAAGGTAATCCAGCATTTACATTAGAGAAAGAACGTGCTGTTGCTCTTGCTTCGAAATAAGTGGATAACGCATCCCCCATACCAGATACTAAGAATCTAGTAGGTGCATTAGCAATGACTGTTGTATCAATTAATACAACACTTGGGCTTTGCTTAAAGTATGCGTAATCATCGAAAGCACCCTCTGGTGTATAGATAACTGCGGAATGACTTGTAGGTGCATCCGTAGCAGCGATTGTTGGGACGATAATTAATCCCTCTCCCTCAGCCACACATTTTGCTGTATCAATTGCCTTACCGCCACCTAAACCAATTGTACAATCACAGTTGTTTTCTTYCGCTATTTCCTGCAATCTAGAAATTTCTGGTCTTGAACATTCGCCATTGAATCCGCCTTCAAAAAATGTAATACCATATTTTTCTGCTGTTGCATCTAATTTGTCTTGTACACGTTTAATATCTTCAGGATGTGCTATTAAAAGTGCAGAAGTACCAAATGTTTTCACAAAATAACCTAAATTTAAAATTTCATCTTCACCTTGAATATATTTTGAAGGACTAATAAATGCTTTTCTCATAAATAAAACCTCCTAATTAACTTTGTAATCCCTTACAATCGGAATTTTACTATCTTTTGTATAAGATTACATTAGTCTTAAGTGACGAGTTTTTACAACTTTTTATCGTATTTTTTTGCTCTCTTCATTTAATATGGTATTATTATGACATTATTTCAGGTAAAAATACTACTAAGTTCACGTTGAAAAGAGGTTACCTTTATCGCTGAACAATCTTTTATTTTACGAACTCAGGAATAAAATAAAGATATTCTCAAATAGGTAATCCAAACTACCGCACGGAAAGTAGAAGCAAGGGAGATAAAACATCATTGAAAACTACTTACATGAATTTAGATAAAATACTAGATTTAAAGAAATGGCGAAACCTTCAAGATTCGCTTGCGCTTGTTACAAAATTAGCGATTGTCACGGTTAACTATAAAGGAGTGCCCATTTCTCAACACAGTGGTGTACGTCCGTTTTGTGAGACTATGCGTAAAGATCCTAATACAGCAAAGCTTTGTGAAAAGTGCGATGCGCGGGGAGGATTAGAGGCAGTCAGAACCAATGCTCCTTATATCTATTTATGTCACTGGAATATTATCGATATTGCCATTCCCATTATAATTGATGATAAATATGTAGGTGCCATCATGGCGGGAGAAGTGAAAATTAAGGACGGTGACAAACATCCTCCCTTGGAACAAATGCTTACTGTTCCATCAAAGGGATTTGAACAAAATTTAAATAATAATGAGGAAATACAGCGTCTATATGATTCTATTCCTACTCTATCCTATACAGAAATTAACGACGCTGCTCAAATGTTATATAGGCTTTGTAACTACATTGTAGAGGAAGCTATGAATAAAAACTTAATTTTAGAAGTATATGAAAAGATGGCTCCAGTAAAAGAGGACCTTTCTACTGAAGACATTTCTTACGGTTATTCTCTAGATAATATTCAAAATATAAAAAAGGAATTAGCCAACACAGTTAC
>NZ_JBFULJ010000480.1:0-2886 GCF_056400385.1 Priestia sp. P5_B4 | reverse complement strand
GCTCATTTTCGTCTTTATCTAGAATACGTACAACTGCTCGTTCACTAAAGTGGCCTTTAATATATTTAACGTGCTCGCGAAGTAAAGGCTCTTTATCTTCAATAATTGCACGTTTCGCGGCATCTTCGACTACTATTTCCCCTTCAGGACCAGAGTTAAACGCAATCCACTGCTTTTTCTGATTAAGGTTCGCAGAATCATCTTCAGATTCAAAATACGTTCCTGTTGCATCTCCATCAACCGCTTGTGTTAAGATGTTTGGCACGCCGGCTCTTCCTAAAAATGCTGGAATTCCTGACGCCATAGCGATTTTGAACGCGTCAATTTTCGAGCGCATACCGCCTGTTCCAACTGAACTTCCTGAATCTCCTGCAGATTCTTCGATTTCTTGCGTAATTTCTCCTACGTGAGGAACTAATTTTGCATTTGGATCCTGGCGAGGATCCGCGCTGTATAAGCCATCGATATCCGATAAAATAATAAGCAGGTCGGAATCCACTAGTCCAGCAACTTTAGCTGAAAGTGTATCATTATCGCCAAATTTTAATCGATTGATGGTTACCGTATCGTTTTCATTGACAATTGGCACAATGCCGCGTTCTAACAGAACGTTAATTGTATTTCGTGCATTGTTGTAACGATTTTCGTCTGAAAAATCGTCTCTCGTGATTAAGATTTGAGAAGCAACGTATCCATGGGATAGAAACAGTTCTGAATAAGCCTCCATTAACAGTCCTTGACCGATTGAGGCAGCTGCTTGTTTTTTAGGTAAAGAGCTAGGTCGCTCTAAGCAGCCAAGCTTGCGGTACCCTGCAGCTACAGCTCCTGATGAAACTAATAGCACTTCATGACCGCTATCTTTTAAGTCTACGACTTGGTCCACAAGGCGCTCGAGCTTCCGTCTGCTGATTTCACCGTGTGAACTTGTTAATGAACTACTTCCAATTTTAATTACAACCCGCTTCTTATTGTCGGGACTCATCAAATCACTCCTAGTGTGTTCTGTATGTTTTCTTGTTTATGATTATTTTTTTGTGGTGAGGAATTCACAAAGAAGATAAGTGACGAATTAATTAGTACTTGCCACTTTTTGTAGTTGAGCACTCATTTCTTTTGAACGCTTTGATGCTCCTTTGACTGCTTGCATCATTGCTTCTCCGCCGCCGTGTTTAGCTAAGGCGTCTAAACCAGCTGCTGTTGTACCGTTTGGAGACGTCACATTTTCACGAAGCTCCGTCGGCGTTTCATCTCTTTCCATCATCATTCTTGCTGCACCGTAAATGGTTTGGGCGCCAATTTCACGTGCTAGCTCAGGATCGAGACCTTCTTCTTTAGCTGCTTTTTCGATATGCTCCATAAGGAAATAAAAATAAGCGGGTCCACTTCCGGCAATTCCTGTGAAAATGTCCATTTGCGGTTCATCAATCACGTATACTTTTCCGATTGCAGAAAGCAGCTCTTTTGCTGTTAGCACAGCATCCATTGCAGCATATTGACCTGGAGATATAGCCGTTGCTGATTGTTGAATCATACTTGATGTATTCGGCATCACTCGGATGACCTGCTGTTCATCATGCAGTAACTCTTCCATGTATGAAGACGAAATCCCTGCAAGAACAGATAGGACAAGCTGGTCTTTGTTGATCTGAGGCTTTAATTCGTTTAATGCCTCTTCAGCGCCTTTTGGCTTCATCGCTAGAATAAAAACGTCGATGTCATCTGTTTTCAGTTCGCTGCGCTTTACTGCTGTGATACCATATCTATTTTCAAGTTCGTGCAGTCGCGCATCATTGCTTCGGTTTGTTACGATAATATTTTCAGCAGGTAATTTCTTTGCATTGACCATACCAGAAATCATCGCTTCGGCCATTGATCCAGCACCTAAAAAAGCAACTTTTTGTTTTTGATCCATCAAATCTCCCCTGTCATTTGTTCGTATTTTTGTTCTCGTTTCTTTCAACGGTTCCTATAGTAACATGCTGAAAAAGAGTGTCAAGTTGAATTTAACCGTTTTTTTCCTCCTTGAGCGTATAACCTTATGCATATGTAAGCGTAAACAAAACTTTTTTAAATATTTTTTTCTGCAAAAAAAAACGATTTTTTTATAAAAATACGTTTATATAAAGAAAATCGGGGCATATTATATAGTTTGGACTTTAAAATTTTTTTGCGAAAAATAGAGGAATTTTGAAAACGTTATTTGAACAATATAATAGGTTTGCTAAAATGAACCTATGTACCAGCATCTTGGTTTTTTTAAAAAAATTTACTTTTGATATAAACCACGCTGTGCTGTCGACATTAAAATAAACAAAACGACATACAATCTAGGAAGTGTTTAAACATTATTGGAGGTTCTATTATGAGGAACAACTCGTTTTCTACAGTTCCATCGTCTTCAGAAGGAATAGAGAAACAGGATTTACACGTTGTGGGAATTGGCGCTTCTGCCGGAGGGTTAGAAGCTATTGAGCAGTTTTTCGCTAATATGCCTTCACCAAATGGAATGGCGTTTATTATTGTGCAGCACCTTTCCTCTAAATATAAAAGTTTTATGCCAGAACTTTTAGCAAAAAAAACAGGAATGAATATCAAACTGACACAAGACGGGATGACTTTACAAGAAGACACAATTTATTTAAATCCTCCCCATCATTATGTAACCGTTGTGGATCATACTCTTCGCCTTCGTCCCTATGAAGAAAATGATCAGGTAAAGTATCCGATTGATGCCTTTTTTCATTCTCTGGCCGCTTCAAAAAAACACCGGTGCACAGCCATTATTTTATCAGGAAAAGGAAATGATGGAACAGGAGGAGCAAAAACGATACGAGAGTATGGCGGAACTGTACTTGTACAAGATGAAAGCACAGCAAAGTACAGGGA
>NZ_JBFULJ010000479.1:0-2892 GCF_056400385.1 Priestia sp. P5_B4 | reverse complement strand
CTACACAATAAATGAATTTTATTGTATTTCTTTTTCGGGGATTGTTTAATTGATATTTTTTATAAATGTAAAGTKTATTTATATTTGCCATTCTGGTACAAATAAAAAAATAGAAATTACTTTATTGAGGTAGATATTGCTGAGTTTATGATTTCTTGATGTGCTTTGTTATCAAAATTGCTATTATTCCCATAAAATAAGTACTCTACATCTTCAATTTTCAGAAAAAAAAAGCACAGTGCCTATACAGTAGCCTATGATATGGCTAGTAATGATGGTTGCAGTTACATAACTAATACTTAGCTTGAGAGGCATGGAGTGGGAAGACAATAAGGCATCCCCAAAGCTGTTACCGTTAAATGCTTTTTAACAAGTCCAAAACGTTATTAAAATGAATTTCGCTCAAATGTTCGATGACCTCTTCAACTACTAAATGCTCTGAATCTAAAATCCACATACAAATCACGCCAACTAACCCTGAAATCATGTACTCCAATCCGACTTTCATTTTTGGATTATGATCACTAATACCAGAAAGAATAAAATCTTTTAATGCTTCTTTTAAATGAGTTGAGAAGTTAGATTGACTATACTGACTAAGCATCGTTCTAAAGAAAACAATGTTGGCTTCTATAGCTTTAAACATTTCGTGTAAGCTTGAGATAAACTTTTCCTTATCTATTGCATGGATATCTTGTTCTTTGATACCCAAGTTAAAGCAAACATTTAATTTTTCTATGCTTTCATGACATAAATTCTCCATCAAATCAGGTTTATCTAAATAGTGTAAATAAAAAGTGTTTCGATTTATCATGGCTTCGTCGGCAATGTCTTGTATAGTTATCCGTTCGTAGCCTTTCGTTTGAATTAGCTTCAAGAAGGCTTCTTTAATGGCTTTTCTTGTTTTTAGAATACGTAAGTCTATCTTGTCTTTACCCATTTGTAAACGCTCCATCCAATAAAGATAATGGTCAAATCAAGAGAATCTGACTATTAATTATCATATCGCTGAATATTGACCATTGAATGGTATAATTCTACGTTCTACAATTAAAAACGTCAAACGGAATAAAACTTCATCAATTCAAAATAGGAGGTAAATGTATGAAAACAATAGCGATAATTGGAGCAGGTAAAGGATTAGGATTATCCTTGGCCAAGCGTTTTGGTAAGGAAGACTTTCAAGTTTCATTAGTTGCGAGAAATGCTGCGAAGCTTCAAGAGATGGTAGACGAACTAAAAGTCGCTGGTATCCAAGCTTCTTATTTCATAGCTGATATTTATAACAAAGAACAAATTGAACAGGCAATTACCGGAATTAAAGAGAAGTATGGCCATATTGATGTACTGGAATTCAGTCCTACACCGGGTAGTTTCCCTCCAACATCTGTATTAGAATTAACGGCGGAGAATGCAAGGGACCTATTTGAAGGCTATGTGGGCAGTGCCATCAATGTCGTAAATGCTGTTTTGCCGGATATGCTGTCTAAAAAGGAAGGTGCTTTGCTGTTTACAACAGGATTATCAGCACTATATCCTGTTCCAATGATGGGGAATATCGGTATCGCTATGTCGGGAATGCGCAATTATATTGCCAATCTTCATACTGAACTGTCTCCTAAAGGTATCTTCGTTGGTCACCGATCTTTAGGTTTGTTTATGAAGGAACCGGGGATAGGCACATTTGATGATCCAGATGTTATTGCAAACATGTGGTATCAAGCCTATTCAGAGAAAAATGTTTGGGAAGAAGAGTATCCAAAAGGCATTACCCCTCAAACCATCGTATTCTAAACAAAAAGTAGCAATTAAATACAATGACCAGTCGTACTAACGCTGGACTACCTCTCCAAGAAGTACGGAGTGCATAGCACTCAGACTCACTTTAGGAAGGAGTGTATGGTCCAGTAGACATTGAGTGATTGCTCACTCATAACCTTATTTGAAAGGAAGTTGCTCAATAAAGCCGCAAAATTACCGCAGTCACGTGGATTATCGCAAGTGCGATAACCATCTCTGCTATAGGACTTTCCGTAAAAATGAAAGTTAGACCTGAATGTTCAATGGTCGAGAATGCAGCAATACAAATATTTGCTCTTCTTAATTAAGCTAGTAAAAAATTTAGTTTTACAGTTTCGTTTCAAAATAGAAGGAGGAAAAAGTTTATGTCGTTAGAAATTTTACAAGCAAAATTTGAATTAAGAGAATTAGTTGATACTTTTTCAAATTTGACGGATGAGAAAAAGATTTCAGAACAAATGCTTTTATTTACGCCTGATGCTAGATATAAAGTTTACTTTGGAGGCCAATTGGTGTCTGATGTTTCAGGAACAAAACAATTAGAGAAGGATTTTATAGGTCATGCTTCTCTTGTAAAACGTTATTTCTCCATTAACGGACAACACATTGTGAAAGTAGATGGCGATACTGCAACAGGTGTTTCATACTCTCAAATGAAAATGGTGAGAGACGAAGATGGCAAAGAAGTTATCACTGACTATAGTGTTAAATATGAGGATGAATATGTACGCCAAAACGGAACTTGGTTAATAAAGTCACGTACTTGTCACTTTGTAATTGTAGACGCAAGAATATTACAAGGCTAATTTGATGAATACTTGAAATCATAGCTTACAGATGGAACGTTAGATGGAGGAGATCAGGTTCATATCTATATTAGATTAGCCTTTTCTTTATTCATATTTATGTCAATTTTGAACAAATGCATTAATTTCTTTGCATATTCTTTTGGCTGTTTTATTAAGGCCTCTTTTAGTTTAAGTACATTCCTTTATAATTCTTATTATCAATTTGAAGAAAGTTGTCCTCTATGTCAGCTTTCTTTTTTATTTTTAAGCTTGATACTCTATACATTTTTAATCAACATAAAGG
>NZ_JBFULJ010000478.1:0-2898 GCF_056400385.1 Priestia sp. P5_B4 | reverse complement strand
TGTTCTAAAGATTCATCTGTCCATTGCTGTTCAATGATTTTAGCAGCGTGAGAACTTACATTTTTAAAGGTTATAGCGATTTCCTGGGCAGAAGATGGAACGCTTGCTGTACTTTCTATTCTGTCTATGCTCAGTCCAAATTCAGTTAGATAATCTGGAATATTGGTTGTAAAATGCCAAGCAATTCTTCCTAACGTACGTCCTTCAGGGTAAACTTGTTGTTTCAATGAATCATCTGTTAAGCTATCCAAAACTTTTTGAGTTAGCATAGCTTCGTTGTTCCATTCTTTGATAAAATCTGAAATGGTATTATACATGTAAAAGACCTCCCAATATAAATCTAATCTAAATTAACACTTAAATAATATCATAGAAAAAACCAGTTGGCTTATTTACTAAAGAAAGGAGATTCTATGTTATTTAAAGCTACTGCTCAAAAAACTATTATTTTCACTCTATTACCTTTAAATGCTTTATTATGCATTCAAGCAGTTCAATATAAAGCATTTGATTTTTTACTTCTTTTTGCTATCCTTTGTTCGTTTCTTTCCCTGGGCCTCAGATATGAATTTCAAATAGACAAAGATACTTTAACCTATAGAACATATATATTATGGTTTCAAGTATATGCAAAAACCGTTAAACCAATGGACATTAAAAGAATTGTATTTAAACGGTTAAGTTGGAAAACAAAATTGGCAGTAGTAAAAGTAGAAAACGGGTGGAATATGCGAATAGCATTATTTAATCCACCAAATGTTTTTGAGGAATTAGAAACATTTGCACATGAATATGATGTAGATATTCAAAAAACATCAGATTATAAAATTCTAGAGAAAATGTCTTGAATGTCACCGCGTTTGGAATACATTAACTTTACGTATGGGGGTGCATAATCAGYCGTTATTCATTTCTAATTAAGCAGCTTTTGGACCTCTTTACCGCTACAAAACATTAGTAAAGAGGTCTTTTCCTAAGCACCTTCAAGTTTAAACACTTTGTCCTCCTTCCTCGCATCAACCTCAAGCCCTACTTAAAAATAGGCTTCAAGACCATTCTGTTTAACATTATTTGGATATACAATTCGTATATAACACTTTTTAAGAGGTGATGATTCTGTATATATCGAAAAAGCTTGGCATTTTAAGCTGGTTTGCTACTTGCTTGTATTTTTTAGTTGAACCTTTTTTTATTTTGACTTCAACTGCTCCCTACAGTTTTTTACATCACGCAATGAGTGATCTTGGCGTAACTTCTTGTGGAACCTATACCTATTCAATTGCACCTCATGATATTTGCTCTCCTCACCATTTCTGGATGAACGTATTGTTTATTATAAACGGATTAACACTTTCAATTGGTGTTCTGTACATTTCACAAAACCTAAAGAAAACAAAAATAACCCAACTAGCAACAGCTTTTATTCTTATATTAGCTTTGGGTAACATTGTTTCAGGCTTTATACCGGCTGATATAAATTTATTTTGGCATTCAATATTCGCTCAACTTGGCATGATCACTGTTTTAGCTGGTCTTTGGATGTCTGCATCATCTTTAACCAGCGGCAAGTATTGGACGTATGGCTGTTTAGTCTCTTTACTATTCATCCTCATACTCATTATGTTTGTATTTTTTGTTCCTATGCCTACCGGTCTGCTGCAAAGATTATTCTATTTAGTAATCTTTATATGGGGCACCGTGCTTTCCTTTATGTTAAACAAGTAATCCATTATCATTCCGTTTCATATGAGCTTACAAGATTACGTTCAACTACTCGCAATTTTAAATAGCAAAAAGTCCATAGAGACATCCCCTATGGACTTTTTATACGGTTTTGTTAGATAAATTCTCTTAATAATTCTTTAGATTTCTTTCCGCTAAAACCAAAATAATTGCCAATAAGCTTGACGTATTCTGTGTAGGTAACTTTTCTATTTAAAGCAGTTTCCCACCATCTCTGTGGATTATAATAGCGACTTCCACTAGAACAATAGGTTAATTGTATTTGGGTATCCTTAAATTCTTTATTAAAGTTTTTTTCTACCCTTTTCATATGATAGTTGGAAGAAACAACGATAGCGGATTGAAAATGATAGTTCATCATTAGCCTTTTTGTGAATTTAGCGTTTTCCGTAGTACTTGTAGCGTGATTTTCTAATATAATTGAATTCTCAGGTATCCCTGATTCCTTGGCTTGATGATAAAAATTATTCTCTTGACCATTCGAAAGGATTAAATGAGCCGCATAGCCTTTTTTATATAATTCAATTCCTTTCTCCAGTCGATCATTATCACCACTTAACACAATAATCACGTCAGATTTTACCGGCTTTTCGTTTACCACAAGCTCTTTCCCGGCAAATAGAAAAAAAACAATCCCTAATCCCAGCATAAATAT
This sequence comes from Priestia sp. P5_B4, assembly GCF_056400385.1. Taxonomy (NCBI): domain Bacteria; kingdom Bacillati; phylum Bacillota; class Bacilli; order Caryophanales; family Bacillaceae; genus Priestia; species Priestia sp. P5_B4. The sequence continues at coordinate 500 of NZ_JBFULJ010000478.1, read as the reverse complement.
ACTAATTTTTATCCTTTTACCTTTAATTTTTTGCATATAGACCCTCATTTAAAAAGTTCACTTCATATCGTATCATAAAGCTCAATATTCATAAAAATAAAAAGGTAATCTTCAAAAAAAATTTAATTCTTATCTCTTTTTCTGAGTCTTTTCGTTCTTGCTAACTAGTGCTTTGTAGTTTATTAAAGGATAGATTTACTTCCTAAATAACGAGGTGCCCAGTAAGAATTGCTTAACGATGCAATAGTTACACCAGTTGAACTGCCAGCATGAATAAACTGCCCGTTTCCAATATAAATTCCAGCATGTGAAGGACCTCCAGTAGTATCAAAGAACACAATATCTCCTACATTTGGAGTAGATGTACTTTTTCCTGACTGATACAAGGTAGCTACTGTTCGCGGTACAGTTACTCCACCTCCATTTTTAAATACATAATAAATGAAACCGCTGCAATCGAAACCACTCGGAGACGTTCCTCCCCACACATATGGTACGCC
>NZ_JBFULJ010000477.1:0-2906 GCF_056400385.1 Priestia sp. P5_B4 | reverse complement strand
GACTAGTGGGTCTTTGCAGGTTCATCCACATTTACAGTAGCGGGGGCTGCACCGGATTTACACCGATTTCCCTATTATCCTCCTTAGAGGCACTTTTAAAATCATTTATTCTTTATTGTAACGAATTTTATAACCATTCACAATAACGATTTTCTTCTATTATTATATATTACTGTGTTTATACTTATTTAGGTCTCGTATGCTATAATAACAATTATTTTCCAAACATCTTATGGAATAGCTAGGAAGGTGCTCACAGTTGAAGAAAAAAATCATTTATATCTTTATCAGCGTGTTTGTTCTTTATATAGCAATTATATCTTTTTGTATGTATCAAACTGCTCACAAGCCTGTTCCACAAAACGCAGATTATGTGCTCGTTTTAGGTTCTAAAGTAGATGGTGATCAAATGTCTCCTAGTTTAAAAGAACGAGTAAAGACGGCCTTATCTTATTTACAAGCAAATCTACAAACAAAAGTTATCGTAACGGGCGGAAAAGGATCCGATGAAGAAATTTCTGAAGCAGAGGCARCCTATCGTTTTTTGCGGAAAGAAGGAATTAAAAAAAATCGAATTATAAAAGAAGATCAGTCAACTTCTACTTTTGAGAATTTTACTTTCACTAAACAGAAAGTTGATATTCAACACAAAAAAGTCGTGCTTGTTAGCAGTGATTTTCATTTATTTCGCGCCTCTATTATTGCCAAACGTCAAGGCTTTGACGTTTATCCTTTAGGTGCAAAAACACCAAATTCAATTAAACTTCAAGCCTACTTTCGTGAGTATGCTGCTATTTTAAAAACATGGCTGTTTGATAAATAAATAGAGTAAGTAGCTCTACAAATAAAAAACACGGCATGAATTCATGCCGTGTTTTTTATTAATCATCTGTATCGATAACTGCTTTTGGTAAACCTGTATATTTCGCCCAGTAGAAAATACCGAGTGAAACAAGAGCAATTAAAATTAAGTCAAGCGGGTTGCTTAGCACACCTTGTCCTCCACCAAATGAACCTAGATAAGAGATAACAAGCATAATAATATAATAAGCAACTAGCCACCAAGCAGATTTAAGCTGCTGTGCAAATTTTACAACGTCAGTTGGTACGTATTTCTTAAACGCTACGTAGATAACAACCATTAGAAGCTGTGATCCTAGAAGCCAAGAAATTGTCGTCCACCCTGACCAATATACGATGTATGAACAGAAAATAAATGAAACAGGAGCAATAACGCTCATGCCTTTTAATTTAAAAGGTTTTTTAAGGTCTTTTGCATTTACTCTGAATGCAGCAGCTGAAATTGGCGCAATCGCATAAGACAGAATAAGTGCCACTGAACATACGTTTACTAGCGCTTCCCAAGAAGGAAATGGCAGTGTCCAGAATACGGACATTCCAAATGATAGCCATAGTGACGCACGTGGAATTCCTGTTTTCTTATCTACTTTTGAGAAACGTTTAAATAATGTTCCATTACGAGACCAAGCATAAACTAAACGAGAAGTTGTATTCATGAAGATGTTCCCGTTACCGCCTGGTGATAAAATAGCATCAAAAATAACAAGCGTTACTAACCAGCCAAGGCCTAAAATAAGTGCAATATCTTTAAATGGTAAAGAGAATTGCTCTTGAATTGTTCCCCATCCTCCTGATAGCATATCAGCCGGGATGTTACCAATGAACAATACTTGCAGTGCTGTGTAAATAATCGCTGAAAGTACAATACAGATAATGAGCGCGATTGGAATATTACGCTGCGGGTTTTTAACTTCACTGGCTACAGAAACAATAGGGTGAAGTCCTAGGTAAGCAAACATAACGCCACCTGTTGAAATGGCTGCTTGAATACCATTAAAACCAAACGGAGCAAAATCGCCAGTTGTAAAGTTAGCTGATTTAAAGTGATAAGCCAACACGACGATAATTGTAAGAGGAACCGCATATTTGAACACAGATATAATGACATTTGACTTAGCAAATGCTTTTACACTTACGTAGTTAATGATAAAAAATAGCGTTAATAACGCGAACTGAAATAACCAGCCGATTGTAGTAGGCGATTCAGAACCATGTTTAGTTAGACCAGGAAGCCAAAACGCAACATACTGACGTACAGCCGTTACCTCGATGGCAATCAAACTTGTGTAAGCAATAATGGTAATGAATGAAATTAAGTAACCCACTAAATGACCATGTGAGTAAACCGGATAACGGATAATTCCACCGGTACGCGGCAGCGCTGCTCCAAGTTCAGCATACACTAAACCGATAAGTAAAATAATGACTCCGCCAATCAGCCACGAAAAACTTCCGGCCGGACCAGCCTTTGACGCTACGTTACTAACCGCAAATAACCAGGCGGAACCAAAAATAGCTCCCATCCCAATTAACGTTAGGTCAAGTAACGATATTGATTTTTTAAATTTTCCTTGATTTCCTTGATCAGACATAAAATCCTCCTTTAAAATTCCCACTCCACATATCTACGCCCTTGCGTCCGATATGGGATTCTTTACATCATCCTCCTCTTACTAAGACCTCACAAGTGGATATGTTAACAAATATTCTCTAAAAAACCAAGTTAAAAACTTTATTTTTTTGTAAAACATCGTTGAATTGCTTATGTATAGCGCATAAATTCCACAGAAGATTTGAGGACTACTCCTCCTATTTAACCGCATTTTTCTTAGGTTAAACATAAAAGAATATTCGAACTATTCGCTGAAAAAAAGAGGCTGAGACATAACGAAATCAACCGCTAGAAGCAGCTACATATGCAATACCTACGCTTGCCGTACCAATGAAAAAATCCGAACGATTTATCGTTCGGATTTTGCTTCAACTAAAATAATTTTGTCCGTACCTCTTATTTTGCTTATTTAAATACTTTTACACGTTCAGTT
>NZ_JBFULJ010000476.1:0-2907 GCF_056400385.1 Priestia sp. P5_B4 | reverse complement strand
GAAGTAACGCCGTTCTTAAATTCACTACTAAAAGATCAGAACACAATGTATTTCGATAACTTCTTCCATCAAACAGGGCAAGGTAAAACGTCAGATGCTGAATTCATGATGGAGAACTCATTATTCGGCTTACCTCAAGGTTCTGTATTTACAACAAAAGCAAATAACACCTATCAGTCGCTATCTGGTATTCTAGATCAGCAAGGCTATACAACATCTGTGTTCCACGGAAATGGAAAATCGTTCTGGAACCGTGATGAAATGTATAAATCAATGGGTGTAGAAAAATTCTTTGATTCAGCTTATTACAATATGTCAGACGAAGATACGCTGAACTATGGTTTAAAAGATAAACCATTCTTTAAAGAATCAATGCCGTACCTAAAAGGCTTAAAGCAGCCATTTAGCGCGAAGTTCATTACGTTATCAAACCACTTCCCTTATCCGCTAGATAAGGAAGACCAAACGATTGGACCTCACAATACGGGAGATAAGTCAGTTGACCAATACTTCCAAACGGCTCGTTATTTAGATGAATCAATTAAGCAATTCTTTGAGGATTTACAGGCCTCTGGCTTAGCAGACAATACGATGGTCGTGATGTACGGTGACCACTACGGTATTTCTGAAAACCATAAGCGTGCAATGGGCAAAGTAATGGGTAAAAACATCAATGATTTTGAACAAGCTCAACTGCAGCGCGTACCATTATTTATTACTTCACCAGGCCTTAAAGGCGGCGTAAATCATACGTATGGCGGAGACGTAGATGTTCGTCCAACAGTGATGCATTTATTAGGTCTTGATACAAAAGACTATATTGACTTTGGTACAGACTTATTATCAAAAGAACATCAGCAAGTTGTACCTTTCCGTAACGGTGACTTTGTTACACCTAAGGTAACAAAAGTTGATCAGAAAGTGTATGACAACGCAACGGGCAAGCAGCTTTCAGATAAGGAAGCGAAACAGTATGATAAGTATGATGAACTAGTTAAGAAAAAGCTAGAACTATCAGATAAACTTGTTTACGGAGATTTACTCCGCTTTCATACACCAGAAGGGTTCAAACCAATTGAACGCTCGAAGTATGATTACAACAAGCGCGAAGATCAATAAAAAACAGGCAGCTTTTAATAGCTGCCTGTTTTTTTGTTTTGTGAAACCTTTAAAGATTTTATCCGTATATAAATTATAACAGTAATCGTTTTAAGAGACGGGAAGACAATGGTATAATATGTATACGTTTAAAAGTTCGGTCACATTTGAGATAGGAGTGAAAGCGATGAAAGTCGTTCGAATCATAAAAAAGATTCTTGCCATTTGGGCAACAGGAGCAGTAGCCGTTCCGGTCAGCTATTTTGGATTTAGTACCACGATGACTCAATCCTTTGGCATTAGTATAGGAGTAATGGTCGTGATGAGCCTGTTTTTTATTATGAGCAGTGCTCGACGTCATTATCAAAATCCGTATAGAGAAGAAATTGCATACGTTCGTCATCAAGTAAAAGAGGCAAGAAAGCAATTAAGAACCATTGGAAGCTATCGTTTTAAAATTCGGTCTGTTCATATGTGGACAGAACTTTCTAAACTACACAAAGTAGGTAAAAGCATCATTGAAATGGTAGAAAAAGAGCCCGCACGATATAAAGATGTTCAGCCTTTTTTTACGAACTACTTACAATCAACGGTTACCGTCATTGAAAGGTATATGTTTTTATTATCAAAGCCAACGAAAAGCATAGAAGTAAAAGAAAGTCTTCATGAAGCGGAAGACATGCTGCGCGGGTTATCAGGGAAGTATGAGCATTTATTAACAAATGCTCTTTCACAAGATAAGCTGACGTTAGATGTAGAGCTTAAAGTGCTAAAACAAGCATTTGAAGAAGAGCAGCCGTATATACCGACAGCTACTAATCGCACGAAGTAACGTAAATGCAAAGGATGGGATTTTATGATGAAAGAATATAATCAAAATCAATCGTTAGATGCGCTGCTTGATGATCCTTTTGCGTCGCCTACCCCGCAGGTACAATCGGACTCTCGCGCTGCAAAAAGAAACACATACGATGATTTGACACCGGAATATCAGGAAAAAGCACAGAAAATCGCAAATCAAATTGATTATAAAAATCAGCAGGCTATCTTACAGTATGGGGTAGCAGCTCAGTCAGAACTATCTCAGTTTTCTCAATCTGTACTACAGCATGTGCAAACGAAAGATACGGGACCAGTAGGAGATGTTATAGGAGATTTAATGAGTAAGATTCGCCAAGTGAATCCCGATGATTTTTCTGCAAAGAAAAAAGGAGTCATCGGTCGATTATTTTCAGGAGTCTCTAGGCCTATTCAAAATTTATTAACAAAATATCAAAGCATTAATGTTGAAATTGATAAAATTGCAGATAAGTTAGAGCGCTCAAAACAAATGCTGTATCGAGACATTACGATGCTAGATAGCTTATATGATAAAAATAAACAGTTTTACGAGGCGCTTAACGTCTACATTGCAGCGGCCGAATACAAGTTAGTGGCGCTGCAGAATGAAACGCTGCCCCAGCTTCAGCAAACAGCATCTCAAAAAAATGACTATTTGATGGCTCAGGAGGTCAATGATTTAAATCAATTTATCAATAGGCTAGAAAAACGAGTGCATGATTTAAAACTGAGCCGTCAAATTGCCATTCAAAGTGCACCGCAGATTCGATTAATTCAAGAAGTCAATCAGACCCTTGTGGAAAAAATTCAAAGCTCTATTTTAACAGCTATTCCACTTTGGAAAAATCAAGTAGTAATCGCAACCACTTTATTACGCCAAAAGAAAGCAATGGAAGCCCAAAAGCAAGTATCTAAGACAACAAACGACTTGCTTACTAAAAATTCAGAGCTGCTCAAGCAGAACACGAT
>NZ_JBFULJ010000475.1:0-2922 GCF_056400385.1 Priestia sp. P5_B4 | reverse complement strand
ATTCTATGTATCGTACATATGTAGATAGTCTGTTTCAAGCTACAGAATTAGATCGAAATCAAATTATGAGGTGTGCGCTTTTTACTGCAGCGCACAAYCCTGTTTTCTTAGCATTAATGAATCAGTATAAAATGAGTGACGTCCCTCTCCCCTCCTCTCCGTGGCAGCCTTCTTCCCACCCGTTATGGATGGAACAAGAGCCCAACATCGAAGAGAAAGGAGGAGGAGAACATGATGACCTTGAGCGAAAAGGAACGGCTACAAACACTTCTACGATACTTAGAACATCAACAGATGGCCAATCAATGTCAGGAGCAACTATTCAATCCAAACAGCAGCCTTCTACCAGTGAAAAGGCAGCAGGGCCTGCAAGACGTCAGCAACCGATTGAGAGACGAACAAGGACGTTTCCTACCTTACAATTATCAAACAATGGAGGAATCAAACTTGATTTTAGGTAAAGAAGTAGCCTTACAACGAAAACTAAAAATAGAACCGATTGACGGTTCTTATAATAGCTATGCAGTGAATGAAAAGGAAAAGAAGGATTGGAGTGGGAATATCTATTTAGCTTGTGTGGCAGCGATTTTAGTGATCGCCTTTTTTACCTGACGTCTTTTTAGAATAGTGTCGATATTTTGGGCATAAACATATAGCATGAATACAGTTAAGACCGCCTTATATACTATAAGTAATGGGCGGTCTTTGTTATAAATATGATGAAAAGTACACATAAACGAGAAGGATTCAGACTAGATATACAGAATATAAAATACCAACATATCCCTTTTTTATGTCATGATTTACATTCAACAGGAGGATGATGGATGGATAATGGTCAACGTTTCACAGAATTAGTTTCTTACTTTGAAAAAAATCTAACTAGACCCTTAAATGAGAAAGAAAAAGAGTTAATTAGGTGGATGGTAAAAGAAGAAAGCTCAAAGAACGTTCATGAGGTTACAAATTAGTCTTTCGTACATTTTTGCCTTTGATAGAACCTATGTAATCGTTTCTATATAGAAGCACGTGCTGAGGATAAAACAGAAAAAAAGCATGCACCTGAAGGTGTATACTTTTTCAAATAGTCCCGAATTGTCGAAACAGAGGGTATTCGGTATTGCAAATGAAATGAAAGTTAAACTTTCCATTTTATTCTATCAAAAGTTTGTTCACTGCTGAATATGGAAACCCTCTCAATTTTCTGTCTGTATCTAGCATGGATTAAGGTAAAAAGTTCCATTTTATAACATTTAGAATTCGGGCCTACTTAACTTGGAGGTGTATGTTCATTTTCCATTTGGTTAGGTTTTATATATTTAACAGATGAACTACAATACATATGCCCACAGTCTTATACAAAGCCTACATCTCATCAAGATGATAGCTAAATCGTTTGTCTACTTTCTTTTTCTTTTGTTGATTCGTATTGATAAGATGGATAATGACATGTTGATCATCTTTCCACTGTACATCAGCATCATGAATGATAGAAGGATGGATCCCTTTAAGCTCCTTATATCGGCTGAGCATGCTGCCATGCTTGCCATAATACATTCTAATCGAATCAATTTCTTGTTTTGTTTCATAATCAAAGTAATCCGTTGATTGTCTATACATTTTCTTCACTTCAATGATGTTCTTTTTATCAGGAGATGTACTGCTTGTAAGTGAAGCACTACGTATCATGTTCGGTTGTTGCTGACTTTTATCCACGAAGTAGTTCATCATAAACACAAGAAGTATTACTACCAGCGATAACATGATCCAAGGCCACTTTTTCATGTCCACACTCCTTCTATTAGGCTAGAAAACCTAGATGAGTAGATGATCTYGTCGTTGAATGGTATTTTCTTCTTTTACTCATTCTTAGATGATAACATACTCAAAAAATCTTGAAAGGTATCAGCTATCTTTGATGTAGCTGGATCACATTCATATGATTCTTCGTAATCTAGGAAATCAACAGACGGATTGTTCCTACCACAGTGAAAGTTCAAACACAAATAATCTCCCCATGCTAGCTTCGCAATTGGAATTAATTCAGATCCAATGAGATCTTCGTCATAGAAATTCCACCCTTGTTCTCCTAAAGAGGTTTCGCAGCAACCAATGTCATACATTCCATAAGGATGCTCACTGAAGTTTTTAATAATGCCTAAAAAACGTTCAATTTGACACCTCTTATTGATGATTGTTAGTGGTGTAGAATCTATTACTGTACATCCGTTATAGTGTTTCAAGAATTCTTTATACGCATTGGGCAACTGAATGCGAAAAGAAGCTTCTATTTTTGCAATGTCTTGATCCTGTGGTAATGGATAAATGATGCTTTCCTTAACAATTCTCACTGTTATCGCTCTCGTTGCAATAGGTCATCTTCAAGGAAATACATTATGACTTCTGATATTCATASATAACWGGAACTTTRTCCATTTTAACGGTTTTGGCCACAATATAACGACGRTARCCATCTTTTAAGATATTCGATCCTTTTTCAATCGTTAATGGCTCATCCAGACGCCCTGTACGCTTCACAAAATCAATAACCTTTTGTGTTTTTTCAGGGTTTGGACGTGTCTTTAAGAACTCTTCAGGTACGATTATTTCATCGAAACTTAGAAGATCCTGTGTCCCTTTTGGCTGATTAGTTATTTGTTTCTTTTGTGGCTCCACCTTTTTCTCTTGAACAGGTGTCTCCTTCACTTCTGTCTGTACTTTTTCAGCTTTCTTCTCTTCAATTGCTGCAGGTTGAGAAGTAGTTGCCGGTTTTTCTTCCTGTTTGGTAGACGCAACTTCTTGTTGCGCTGCAGAAGCCTCTTGTTTGGCTTCTTTTTTATCATTTGGTTCATTGCTTTCTTTGTCTTTCTTATTCGGGAGAACGGTAATCTGGAAGCAGATTACACCTACTTCACCAGGACA
>NZ_JBFULJ010000474.1:0-2924 GCF_056400385.1 Priestia sp. P5_B4 | reverse complement strand
GCACAATGTGCAGCTTTTAATGTTTTGTATCTATCAAGGAGTAAGCAAGTGATTTTCTAGTAAAAATTTATAGGCAACATCTGATACGTCTTTGTGTAAAATATCAACTTGATAATTCAGTTCTACCATCTTTTTATTCGTTAGTTTACTTGATAGTTCATTTAAAGTGGAAACGACAGACGGATAGCGGCTTGCTAACGATTGTTTTACTACGGGAGCCGCATAATAAGGCGGAAAAAGAGATTGATCTTCCTTTAGTAATACAAGGCCGTATGCTTGAATTCGACTATCAGATATCATTCCAATCCCTACGTCTACTCTGCCTTCTTTTACTGCTAAAGGAATAATTTCTGAATCGATTCCAATGATTTCAGTTGAAAGGGACTTCAACTCATAGTTATTAGCTAATTGCATCAAGCCGTCTTTTCTTTTTAGAAATTCATTGTTTGTAGCTATTTTCACTTTTTTATTTTGCTTTTTTATGTAGGAAATCAAGTCAGAAACAGAGTTTAAATGATGCTCCTTTGCAAAAGAACGGTTAACTAAAACCCCCCAGCTGCTGTTAAAATGGCTAGGATGCAGCCACGTTAAGTGTTTTTTCTCATCCTTTTCTTTCACCAGCTGATACAACTTTTTTTCATTATAGACCGGCTCTTGGTTTTGATGCACAATTCTTGCCGTACTCGTATATTCCCAGTACATATCAACATAGCCCGCCAAGCTTGCTTTTCGAATAGAATCGCTGTCTAAAAAGCGCCTTTCATTCACAGTAGCTCCTTGTTCTTTTAATAGAAGCGCGGTCATTTTCATTAGTAGATATTGCTCGGTCATGGATTTCGACCCAACTGTAATACTAACAGAATTGAGAGGCTTCTTTTCTTCTCTAAGAGGGGCAGTACTGGGCTGCTGACATGCTCCCATCACTGTAAAACACAGTACTAGTAAGCTGAATATTTTACGATAGGTCATTTCTTTCATATCCTTTTTCTAAAATTTAAGACCCATTTTTTTMATTTTATAAATTAACGTATGGCGAGCAATTCCTAGTTTTTGAGCTGCTTTCGTTTGATTGCCTTTCATTTCTTCAAGAGCGTTTTTAATCATTTCTTCTTCTACTTCACCTAATGCATGTGATAAATTTGTTTGTTTTGCTTTTATCGGCTGATTCTTATATGAATGAGACTCTTGCTTATTAAAAAGATACGTTAAATCGGAGAGCTCAATTGTCCCGTGCCGTTTTAAAATATGAACTCTTTCAATCGCGTTTAACAGCTCACGAATATTTCCCGGCCAATCATAAGAAATTAGCTGTTGAAGTGCCGCGTTTGAAACAGCAAGCGTCTTATTGTATTTTGAATTTAACTTTATAATGTGATGATGAATGAGCGGTTCAATGTCTTCTTTTCGGTGCCTTAGAGGAGGAATGGTGACCTCCATTAAATTTAATCGATAGTATAAATCTTCCCGAAATTTCTTTTGTTCTACTAATTGTTGAAGCGGTTTATTTGTAGCTGAAATAATTCGGACGTCCAAGGATTCATACTCGTTGCTTCCGAGCTGCATTACTTTTTTTTCCTCGATCACATGCAATAGCTTTGCCTGCATGCTTAACGAAATTTCTCCAATTTCGTCTAAAAAGATGGTACCGCCATCCGCAGTAGAAAACTTACCTTTTTGAGAAGAAGAAGCCCCTGTAAAAGCTCCTTTTCTATAGCCAAACAGCTCACTTTCAAGAAGGGCTTCCGGTATGGCTGCGCAGTTGATAGCGACAAAAGGATTATTTTTTCGATGGCTCTGCTCATGTATCCATTTAGCCATCGCGGTTTTACCTACTCCGCTTTCACCTAGAATTAAAATGCTGGCGTCTGTATCTTTTACGTACTCCACCATTTCAACTAGCTTGTTCATTGCTGGGCTTTTTGAAATAAAGTCTTTGTCTTTATCTTTTTCCATCACCGCATCCGATTGCTTGCCCGTGCATAGCGAAGCAATAATATTTTTTAGTTCTTCAAGTTCGATAGGCTTATTCAAATAATCAGCAGCCCCTATTTTCATAGATTGGACAGCGCTCTCAACATTCCCGTATGCAGTAAGCATGATTACTTTTGATTGCGTTACCTCTTTTAACTTCTTTAATACATCGATCCCCGTCATATCCGGAAGCATATAATCTAGTATCACGACATCTACATCCAGCGTTTTAGCCATTTGGATTCCTTTTTCTCCAGTATATGCCGCGTGCGTATAAAAACCAGATTTCTGAAGCTTTTTGGCTACCAGCTTACAAAGGTTCTGCTCATCATCAATCATTAACACACTGCACTTATTCTCCATGTTTTTTAGCCTCCTTGTGTAATTTTCTGTTTGGGAAAACGGCATGTAATGGTTGTCCCTTTGCCTTCTATACTTTCAATAAATAATTCTCCTCCATGTTCTTTTACAATATCTCTTGCAATCGTTAACCCTAGTCCTGAACCTGTTTCTTTTGTAGAGTAAAAGGGATTAAACAGCCACTCTAAGTCCTGCTTGTTAATGCCTGAACCAGTATCTTCTATACGAACAACCACATATTCTTCGTTCATATTCATAGTTTGAATGGAAGCGATAATATACCCGCCCTCATCCATTGCTTCCATTGCGTTTAAGACAATGTTTAAAAATACTTGAATCAATTGATCATAGACCCCTGTAATCAAACATTTTTCTTCAAAGTCTTTTACAATGCTAATGTTTGCTTCATTACACTTTAAACGCAGTAAATGAAACACTTCTTCTAACACTTGTACAAGTGACACTTCTTTCTTTTCCTTTTGACTCATGTTTGCAAAATTAAGAAAATTATTTGTGATCTCTTTGAGACGGTTTACAACGATGAATACGTCCGCAGCAAGCTCTTTTACTTCTTCTGAGCAGAAGCTTTCCTC
>NZ_JBFULJ010000473.1:0-2932 GCF_056400385.1 Priestia sp. P5_B4 | reverse complement strand
TCCAGGGACATCTCGGCCTGTAATTAAACTAGCAAGCCAACCGATAATCCCTCCAACAATTAGCATCCATAGTATTTCCATTAAGAATCGCCTCCGTATTAAAAGATTTAGTTGACTTTACCCCTAATTGAAACGAATAACCCTGGTATTTTTTTCTTATTTAGAGGCTTTTCTCTCAGTTAAGTAGAAAATTTTACACAGATTTCTTTAAATAGTTACTAAATGCTATTCCTATTCACCCTATGAATTTTCTAAACAAAAACAAGCCATTTATCATAAATTTATTTGCTTCCATGGGTCGTGTAATTCGTTTTGTGTAACTAGAGATCACTAAGAGATCATTGCTACCATGCATATTAGCGATGATCTGTCATTGTCTCCTTTTTATTTCGTTCAAGTGATAAGAACCTATCCTTTTATATAAAAAAGAGAAAAACAATCAGATTTAGAGATCAATTGTTTTTCTCGACAAATATATAGCTTCTACTATCTAGATATTCTTTTTTTACATCCATATTTAAGTGCTTTTTTTAGAAGTACTATCTGATTGTATAACTCGTTCTTAGTAGGTAGATGTCTACACTTATCATGATCCGCAATTAAACATTTAATCTCCCTATGGAATAGGAACCGTTCATAGTTATCGAGCATATCCTCCCCTCCTGATGTTATTTCTTTTACATTACCCCTTCGACACATACTAACACTTGATTTCTGATAAATCACATTCTGTAAACTAAGAATAATATGGGCTTTGACTACAACAAAGATAATTTATATAACTATTTCAACAAAATATGTAACTATATTTTGAATTAAAGTATATAAATTGTAAATTTAATATTTTTTACCTTATTTACAAAAAAACATGTTATTATTTAAATGTGATTTCCAAAATGATCTTTTAAAAAAGGAGTGATTTATTAATGACTAATGAATTAGATAGCAATACGCAGGGTTTCAATGAAATAGATAATAGTATACAAGCCCTTGATCCATATACTTTTTACCGTATTCGTACTTTCTGTGGAAAAATGCTAGATGTATCGGGACAATCAACTGATAATAGTGCATTTGTTGTACAATACTCTTCTACTAATAATCCTAACCAGAACTTCCTCATTTTCGCTCTTGATGATGGTTATTCGATTATTGCAGCAGAACATAGTGGTAAAGTACTTGATATATCACAATCATCAATGTTCAAAGGAGTTCTAATACAATACGGTCTTGAAAATGCAGATAATCAAAAATTTCTTATAGGCAAAGATGGAACCATTGGAGTAAAACGTAGTGGAAAAGTATTTGATGTAGCTAGCGCATCAACCTCTAATAGTGCATTCATTAAAGAATACGATTTTAATAATGGGGCTCATCAGAAATTTACTTTTGATCGAGTTAAAAATTTTCAAGTACCAAATCTATCAAAAGGAACCCTACCACCTGCGCCCGATTTTAAAAATGATATAAATGAACACTTACCAGACCAAAYAGACCCAATTATTACACACTATACAAACATTCCTTATATTATGGTAAAAGATCCCACCCTCAATAGTCGGCAACAAATTCAATCTTCCCCCTATTACAAATTAGTTAAAATCCAATATTGGGAAAAAGTAACTCAACGAATATTGGGACCTAGAGACGATTATGATTATCAGGTGACAAAAGGAATATCCCGAACAGATCAAGTCAGTATGACTGAAACGGTTTCAATGTCAATCGGAGCCGACTTTGGATTTATGTTTAAAGGGTTTTCAGCAGGACTTTCTACGCGAATCTCAAGAGAATTATCTGTTACTAAAAGTACTTCAACTACAGAAATGACAGAAAAAACCTCCAAGGAATCATATACAAATCCTTTTGATTATGAATTGGCACGTGCTCAATATATGCTAATAAATGAATTTTATATAACACGTATGGATGATACACGTATAACAGCTAATTGGACTGTAAGAGATGACACTCAAACCGTTACAAGGATTTTCCCTAAATCTAAATCCTTCACCGACAGTGATGAAGAAACTACTAGTCTAGAATCAGAACTTTAAGAGCAGAGATTCAATATGAAATACTTGAGAGAGGCAATCAAACTAATTTTGGCTGCTTTTTAAATTCACCTAGTAAAAATGAATAATTTATTATATTGTAATTTTTTATAAATAAATATCTATATTAGTAAGTATGATATATGAAAATAAAGAAGGGTTGTGCTTTTAGATGAGCTTAATGACGGTTACTGATAACACATTCGATACAGAGGTTTTACATGCAAGTACACCTGTATTAGTATTCTTTACGGCTACTTGGTGTGGCCCTTGTAAGGAAGAAAGCCCTATTGTAGACTCACTAGCTCAAGAGATGGAGAATAGATTAAAATGTGTAACGGTAGACATTGATAATTCTGTAGAGGTAACAAAGAAGTATGGCGTGAAGAGCGTTCCAACTGTCCTTGTATTTTATGGTGGGCAGAAGAAAGGTTCAATCGTTGGACTAACATCCCGCGAAAAAATACGTCAATTAGTAGGCATGTAAGATATCAAAATTATGGTAATCTAAAACTAATGCCTATATTAAGGTGAGGAAATAATAGATAAAGATAATTAAAGCTGCCTATTTTAGAATAGGTGGCTTTTTAGGTACTAGAGATTAATAGTTCATTATTTGTAAAGAACGATTACTAAAACAAGATGCACATAATAACCAGTAACTTTAATCGAGAAGTAAATACTAAAATATTTTATATAAAAATATTGTTTTATCATTTACCTTTATTGACGACAAATGGATCATTTTTCTATATTTTATATAATAGATGAAACTATTTTTAATAAAATACGTTACCTATTACTCTAATAAAAACAATAAAAATCAATTGTCCTTACAGATTTTATATATTAGATTTTTAAATCATACTTCATATGAC
>NZ_JBFULJ010000472.1:0-2952 GCF_056400385.1 Priestia sp. P5_B4 | reverse complement strand
CTTCTATATTTGCTATTCCCCCTTAAATTCAAGCAGGAATTCGCATGAAAATTCTCCAATATGGAAATAATTATTCGAATTTAAGTGAATTATTTAGTGAGTTTTAAGTATATTATTTATTTCAAGTAGGTTCTGATATCTTTCGTTGTTGATTCACTTTATTAAACTGTTAGGAAGTTTTGTTGAACAAGTTGTATATTTAACCTTCTAAAGCAAGAGCATTTTTTCGTATTGAGAAATGCTTTTTATTTTGTTTAAAATTAAAAGGACATTTCCATAACAATAATAATATAATAAAAAACGATAATATTTTATTGTAAAACGATAAATCATATGTTAAATTCGTATTATCATTAAATAAGTGAGGTGTTTTTTATGAATGTTAAACGAGGTTCTACCACTTTCTTAAAGGTAATAATTTTTCTGATTGGAATTGCAGTGCTTGCCGCATGTATATTTTTGTTGCCTGAGGCAGCCAGAAGAGATGCTATAGAGCGTCCTGGTGATTATTCGTTATATCCACTGTTGGTATGTACATATGGAATATGTATTACATTTTCTTTGGCGTGTTATCAAGCTTTTAAACTTTTAACCTATATCGAGAAGAATAACGCTTTCTCTGAGTTATCTCTTCAATCTTTGAAGGTAATAAAAAAATGCACTTTTACTGTCATTTTGTTTATTTTGTTAGCAATAGTTTATTTAAGGGCGCATGCTCAATTCACAGGTGATGATGCAGCAGGTCCAATATCTCTAGGTCTAATGGGCATCTTGGCAACAAGTATCATCGCAGCCATTGTGGACGTGTTTCAAAAACCTATAAAGAATGTCATGGATTCACAGCCAAAAAACAATTAATATTTTGAAATATAGAAGAGGTGTTTTTATGAAGATAGCAACCACATTATTTTTGAAGATAGCAGTTATTCTCATTGGAATTTTGGTTCTCACTTTGTGCATATTTCTAGTTCCTGAACTGGCAGATGCGGTAGCGGAGTTCTTAGGTATTCATTCCATAGAATATATAATTTTCATTCTTTTATATGGAGGAACATTACCTTTTTACTTCGCCCTTTATCAAGCTGTTAAACTGTTGAGTTATATTGACAAGAACATTGCTTTCTCCGAATTGTCTGTTCGAATTTTAATGAGCATCAAATACTGCGCTATTTCTATCTGTAGTTTGCATTTCTTAGGTTTGCCCATCTATTATCTCGTGGCAGATAAAGACGATGCCCCAGGTCTCATTTTTGTTGGAATGGTCATTCCTTTTGCTTCGTTGGTTATCGCAGTTTTTGCTGCTGTTCTCCAAAGACTTTTGCAAGAAGCGATTAACATAAAATCAGAAAATGATTTAACGGTCTGAGGTGTAGGATATGACAATTATTATTAATATTGATGTGATGTTAGCAAAACGAAAAATGAGCGTAACGGAGCTTTCAGAGAGGGTTGGAATTACTATGGCGAATCTTTCCATCCTAAAAAATGGAAAAGCAAAAGCGGTTCGTTTTTCAACATTAGAAGCAATATGTAAGACTTTGGATTGTCAGCCAGGTGATATTTTGGAGTACAAAAGCGAGGAAGACAATCAATAATAAAAGACAACAAATCCCTTCAACCATGAGGATTAAGTATTGAAATTAAAATGAAGAGACAGCTTAATTGCTGTCCCTTCTCTGCTTTTATTGATTTATTTAATTAGAGAACTTGATTGAGAATTATATTGATATTGATAACAAAAAGTGTGATGCGATTTGAAATGTTTGCACCTCAAAAGGGAACACTTTAGATTTTTCTACGTCCTCTTTATTATTCATTTAGTACATACTCTAAAATGTCACCCGGTTGACAATCTTAGGCATAGCTCATTGCAAATATTCTTCCGCTAAAGAAGGGTTTTCACTATGATGGTGCTCATGATGATC
The DNA here is from genome assembly GCF_056400385.1 of Priestia sp. P5_B4. Classification (NCBI taxonomy): domain Bacteria; kingdom Bacillati; phylum Bacillota; class Bacilli; order Caryophanales; family Bacillaceae; genus Priestia; species Priestia sp. P5_B4. Next base: position 1,027 of record NZ_JBFULJ010000472.1, on the reverse strand, counting down.
TTCATGGTTATCATGCATATGTTCAGAGGAATGATGAGCGTGATTCTGTTTTTTTCGATCTTTACGCCCTAATTTAAAGTAAAACCATATCCCGGCGACAGGAAAATATAGCCCCGTGATAGGCCATACAATATTCATCACAAACATCATCTGGAGATGCCTAATCACATCAATTGCAATAACTAAAAATTGAATAAGTCCGATTGTAATAGCTATATAAGAAAGTATTTCTAGCCAGCTCAAGTGCTACACCCCTTTAAGATTTATCTACCAACTACATACCCYCCACCCCTATGTTCAAACGTAAAAAAACTACCTGCTTATTACTTAATAAGTTTTACAGCACTGTTTTATTATGTTTACTAAACTAAACGATAGTCTAATGTAATAGAGAGAAGAAAAATAAGGAGGGATTTTACAATGTCTAACGAAAATTATCAAACCGTTATTCAAACTCTGCATGACTGTATGAGTGCCTGCAACCACTGTTTTGATGCTTGTCTAAAAGAAGAAAATGTGGGTATGATGGTGGACTGTATCCGTTTTGATCGAGAATGTGCAGATATTTGCGGATATTTGGAACAAGCTCTAGAAAGAGGAACTCCTTTCGTTGCTGAACTGGCTGGAGTTTGCGCCGAAATTTGCGAAAAATGCGGAAATGAGTGTAAGAAACACGATCATGACCACTGTCAAAAATGCGCGGAAGCTTGCTTGAAATGCGCGGATGAGTGTAGAAAATTAGCTGCATAATCTTTGGAATATAAGAAAGCTAGAACCCTTGAAGCTCATTTCAGGCATTAAGGGTTCTTTTTAATGTATTGGAAAAGAGAAAACATCACGCCACCTCAGGACAGAATCTATAAACTCCCTAAAAAATGAATAAACTTTTTAAGACTTTGAGAGCGCTGCTTCCCTTTCTTTACTACAAAATCAATATGAACATCTTCTGAAAGCTCTTGATATTCAATGCTTTTCATATCACCACGAGAATTTATTACGCTAGCCGGGACTACACTCATGCCTATTC
>NZ_JBFULJ010000471.1:0-2959 GCF_056400385.1 Priestia sp. P5_B4 | reverse complement strand
GATATGTATAGTGGGATTGGTGTATTCAACAGCTATCAACCCTATCCTTCTTATGATGTTACTGGGATACTATAAATGGACATGTAAACTAGAAGAGAAACTTGTTCGGGGCCAATCGGAAAGCAAACATCACTCTTACATACGATAGTAAATCTTGATTGCTTTATGTAGTAAATAGGTTCTTGAAAAGAATGACGTATAGAATATGCACTTCTAATTTACATAACAGATTTTTCTAGGAATAAAACAGCCTATACGACCCTATGTATTACCTTGTCCTATTCCAATGAGATAGGTATCTATAAATATTTGTCGAACTAATCAATAGCCTCATTAAAAAGAGAGACAAAGTGAAAAATACAGTAAACGGAGGAATTAGTTTGCAAACTATGTTTCATTATAACTGGTTGGTTAGAGAAGAGTGGTATAAATGGTGTGAGAATATTCCACTAGAGGAATTGCTTCGGAAACGAACAGGAGGAGTAGGAGGAATATTACATACTCTCTTTCACATTGTTGATGTAGAATGGAGTTGGGTTCGCGTTCTTCAGGGAAAGGATGATTTTCAGGAGAGTTTTGAGGAATATCAAAGTTTAGAAAAAGTTCGCCAGCTAGATACAAACTTTCAGTTTGAGGTAAGGGAGTTTGTTAGGGGTTGGAATGCAGAAAAGGAAAATAATATTCTTTATGACCCACAACCAGACGGAAGTATAGCAACTGATACTTGGGGAGAAGTTATGCGTCATATGATTGCTCACGAAATACACCATATTGGACAATTATCGGTATGGGCTAGGGAAATAGGAAAGAAACCAGTTTCAGCCAATCTTATTGGTAAAGAACTTAGTCATACATTGCCAAAAATTTAAGCTAATGAACTTTATTACTAGAACTCATGGTATGTGATTAAGAGAATATGAGCTTTCAAATTTCGGCCTCTTCTAATATATACAATAATTTTCACTAGTTAAGGTAGGAAGACATTCTTAAGAATGTCTTCCTACCTTAACTAAACTAAAGATTCGTGTAATATGGCCCACTTATTTTCCTTTTTTAGTTTTCATAAAACGTATTCTTGGTACTAAACAATAAACAAAGCAACAAATAATAAAGATATTTCTTACTTTGTTTAGAATCTCTATCTCCAACTTTATTTTTCTTTATATAATTTCTTCAATAAACCAATATGTGCTTGATGATAACGACTGTGATCAGCTATATGCCATATCCCCCAACGAATTGTAGCTGTTTTTCCATTCTCATACAAGACTACATTATTTAAATCCTCTTCAGATAACTTCGTGCATTCTAAACGAAACATTGTTTGAACCTTATCATAGCTATCTATTAAATCAATAATAGTTGTATCTTTTATAAAAGGTATTTGACCTGCTGAATCAACTAAAGGACCGTATTCTTTTTGAAGACTAGAGGGTATTTGTTGATTCTTAAGTCGGTAGACCCAATGCAAGTCTACAACGGCTAAATGCCTCAATAATTGTCCAATACTGTTCATCTTGTTTTCAGTACCTTTAAAGAATAATTCTTCCTGGTCTACATCCTTTACAAGAAGTTTTAATCTTTCATATGTATCTGAAACAGTAGCGTATAAGAGAGCAACTGAAGGTTCCATTTCATTATCCAAGTGTAAATCTATCAACAATTATATCTCCCCCTTTATTTAATTAAATTCCTTATAATTACATTTTATTATCTCATGAAGCTTGACCGTAAATGAATATGATATGTGAACTTAGTTACCATAATGGAGTTTATCGGAAATCAAATAGGCAGAAGCCCTTTTAAAATAAAAAACTTCTGCCTATTTGATTTTTATTTAATATGGTTAGCATATGGATCATATATTCCAGTTAACAATAGAATGCTTGTAAATAAGGCAATGGTTCCTACTGCTAACAACGCACTACTTATAATTCTATTCTTTTGCTTACGTGAGAATAGCCCCCATAAAATAAATATAATTGCAAAAAATATTAACATAATTCCTAAGCCAATATTCAAAATTCTCTCGCCTCCTGGAATATAATAATATATACCTTTGTTTTTAATTACCATAATCACTCTTCCAGGAAGGCGATTTTCCTGAATGTAAACACAACCACAATGTAAAAAAAGGTCAATTTTATACATATTTTGTAACTTGTTTGAAATAGTCCTGTCATACAGATATGTTATGATTTAGGGGCACTATACAACTAAATAAAGAATATAAGTAACTTAACATTTCATCATTATCAATACACTTTTCAATATGCTTAGTCCTCTAATCCTCATCTATTAGAGGGCTATTTGCTTTTTAAGATAAAAGGAGGGACACTTTGCAGTATATACAACAAGAAAAATTACATGCAATTAAAGAAACTATTTTGCAACGAAAAGAGAAGTTAGCTGAAAATAAAAGACTAGATCTTGCAACGTCTCATAATATCTATACAGAGTTGACTACTTTTCGCTTGGACCTTCTTACCACTTATGCCGATTCTCTTTTGTTGGAAAAAGAGGCAGCAAATGAAGTCATGGCACAATGGGGAAACAATATGGCTAATTTATTAGTCAATCATGGACTACCATTAAACCTAGCTTTAGAGGAGATTAGCTATTATCGAGATGTTATTGGAGAAATAATAAAAGAAGAAGCCAAGAATAATGATTTCTCCCTCGATGCTTTTTATCAACTTATTTCTCACTTTAATTTGATTGTGGATAACGCCATCCAATTTGTAAGTAAATCGTATGTAAAAGATTACACTGAAAAAATAAATTATGCTCAATATGCCATTGATGAATTATCTGTTCCCGTTGTTCGTATGACAGAAGAAATAGGCATCCTCCCTTTAGTAGGTGATTTAGATACCAAACGGGCACAATATTTGATGGAGAGTGCCTTAGAGAAAGGAAGCCAATATAAATTAAAATGGCTTATTATTGATTTATCAGC
>NZ_JBFULJ010000470.1:0-2963 GCF_056400385.1 Priestia sp. P5_B4 | reverse complement strand
GCGTTAATCAGCATTCTTTATGCTCAAAATAGTTCTCCTGTGCTGCTTTCATGCATTCCATTTACCATTACGACTGCTAAGTTTTTGAGCAGTTTTATTGTGCCTTTTCTTATAGATCGCTACAGGGCTAAGCGTATTCTTGTTGTGTCTCAGCTGTTAAAAACCAGTGTTTTATCTATGTTTTTCTTGTGGCATATGTCGCTTATCAGCATGCTGTGCTGCGTGGCGCTTATTGCTTTTTTCGATGGGTGGGCAGCTCCGGTTCAAAGCTCTATGCTTCCTCATTTAGTAGATAAAGAGAAGCTGTTGAAATGGAACAGTATGTTTAACGTCACTGATCAAACGATTCAAATTGCAGCCTATCCGCTTGGAAGCTTTCTGATCATTAGCTGGGAAGCTACTGGCCTTTTATGGCTGTCATTTTCGTTATTCAGTTTGTCAATCGTATTTATGCAGGCTATTCGCATTAACGCTCATTCTTCTAAAATGAAGCAAAAACAACAAGGGTTAAAAGAGGGATGGAAGCTAATTTGGCATTATCCGCGCCTGCGGGTTTTATTAGTCATGGAGGTTTTAGAAGGGATGGCTGCCGGCGTTTGGGCATCAGCAATTGTCTACGTGTTTGTGAAAGAGATATTAAATAAAAATGAAGCTTGGTGGGGATATATCAACAGCAGTTTTTTTGTTGGAACGGTTCTTGGAGGTTTCGTTTTGTTGAAGATTTCAGTTGAACAAGAGAAAAGTCTTTATCATATCGTAACACTAGGCAGTCTTTTATCAGGTTTCTTTACATTATTGTTCGGAGTGTTGCCTGCTCCTTTTCTTTCACTTTTACTTAGTTTTGCTATTGGCATTGCCCTTCAAATAAGCGCTACATGTTCTTACACGCTTACACAAACGGCCGTTCCTTTAGAAAAGCTTTCGAAGGTACTTTCCGCTACGCTTAGCGTTTCATATGTGACGTTTGGGCTTTCGGTGCTGCTGCTTGGAGCTGTTGCTTCGCTAAATGTAACGGCGGCGTTTCTAACAGCAGGAGGACTGATTGTAATCAGCGGCTGTGTAGGTTTATTCTTGCGAAATTATGCGCTTGCTAACTAAAAAAGGTTGCTATTTGCAACCTTTTTTTAAACATCGTATTTTCTCTCATCAACCATAAGCCGTATAAGGTTGTTTGCTTTAAATACCCCTTGTGTAAAAGTAGAGAGCTTTTCACGAAAACGAAAGGAAAAAGAGTATGGCTATCGAATTATGTTAAGAGCGTTGAGCTAAAAGGAGTGATTAAATGGTTGTCATTCGACAGGCGGTTGAAACTGATCGAGAGCGACTGGCTACGTTAATGCAAGAATATATAGTGAAATTCTGTGAGCAGCCTGCCCCTTCCAGGAAAGCTTTAACTTTACATATTAAGCGCTTATTGAATAATCCTTCCTATGGTATCCAGTTTGTTGCTGAATTGGAAGGGAAACTAGTAGGTTTTGCGACGGTGTACCTATCGTGGAACACCTATTATTTTAAAGAAACAGCCATCTTAAAAGACTTGTACGTATCTCCTTTAAACAGAGGAAATAAAATTGGTGAACGTTTGTTTAAGATCTGCCTGGCCTATTCTCAAAAGTATGAGTTTGCAGGGATGACCGCTGAGTGCAGCAGTGAAAATAAAGTGGCTCAAAACCTTTATCAAAAAATGAACGGTAAAGAAAATGCAGGGGTTCAATATCGTTTTTTTTAAGAGAAGTGCAGCTTTTACTTTTAAGACTTCTACTAAATGGCAAAAATATGTTATAGTATGAAAAGTGAAATTGATGAAAATGTCGGTGGGCTATATGTTAGATGATCGTATCAATAGTAGGGGGAAGTTGGACTAGCTGTTTGAAAGGCGGCCATCCTATTTTTAGTATAGCCGCAAGGAAGGAGCAGGACCTTGAAAAAAAATCCAATCTTAAACGCGTGGAAAATAGTAACTGCGACGGGCGGTTTTTTACTTGCGCTGTTTATCTTTAAAGTCCGAAAAGGAAGATAACCATATAAAGAAAGCTCCTCGATTGAGGAGCTTTTTATTATTTAGTAATAGGAAACGTCAAGGGAGTCACTGTTGATAAAGAATCTCTGTAAGAATGATAGGTGAAATAATGACGTGTTGGACTATAAATAGTCATGTAAAGTAAATAATCATATTTCGTTTCCATATAGAAAAAAAACCCGTCTGCGCGCAGTGTATAAAAAGAGTACGAAATCCCGAGCAGCGTTTGCTTTTGTACGCTTGTGCTTGGATTTTCTTTAATCCATTCATACAGTTCAAACACACTCACTCCTGGTGATGATTGCAGCGTATGTACTTTGTCATATAACTTATCAGATACATCGGAAACCGACTGTTTTAATTGGTGAAATAAGTTGGACATTTGTTCTTTCATAGTGGTGATCTCCTTTACCGGTAGTCAGCTATTAGCATGCTCAGAGAAATCCACGCTTATGTATAAGTTAGTGGATGGCTGATTTGAATTTGCCGCCATGCGCTTCTTGGGTATCCATAATGGTTGTAAAGGCATGCGGATCTATTTCGGAAATAATGGTTTTAAGCTTGGTAATTTCTAAACGCGTCACCACTACGTATATGACTTCTTTTTCCGTACCTTCAAATCCGCCTTTACCATACAGTTTCGTCACGCCACGGCCTAGACGATGCGTAATAGCATCTGATAGCTCTTCATAGTGATTTGAAACAATAAAGGCTGCTTTTGTTTCATCAAGTCCTTGAATAATCGCATCGATTGTTTTAGAAGCAATATAGTACGTAAGGATCGAGTACATGGCCTGTTCCCAACCTAGCACAAAACCTGCCCAAGCAAAAATGAAGATATTTAAAAACATCACAAATTCGCCCACAGAAAACGGGATTTTTTTTGTTAATAAAATACCTAAAATCTCAGTTCCGTCTAACGCTCCGCCGTGACGGATGACCG
>NZ_JBFULJ010000469.1:0-2965 GCF_056400385.1 Priestia sp. P5_B4 | reverse complement strand
CGGTTACGTCCTGCAAAAGATTACCTGAAAATGATTCAATTTGTCAAACAATCTCATCTTCATCTCTTTTTTTAGTCATCTACAAAATTTACATTTCAACTTGTAATCTCTTATTTTTTATCGTGATGTTAATATTACACAATTGTTAATTTGTAAATTTTGTTCTCCCTATATTGCATACATATTAATTTACCACATTTCTGCTCTGCAATAAAAGTATTTTTATTTTATTAGGCATAATATTTCACATACTGAATGAAAAGGTACTATTGTACTGGACGGTATTCTTCGCTTACTGTTAGGACTAGTAAAAATAGACTTATCTATGCTTAGTCTTTATCTTCATCAACAGCTATGCGGTCTCCGTGTGCAAAGGGCTGTGAAATAACTAGAAACTCAATCTCTTCGCTGGAACGATTCATCATTTGATGAAGAATGGACGGAAGCACTTCTATTCCTTCATGTGCTTTTACATCATAAATAATTCCGTCTACTTCTAGAGCAGCTGTGCCTTTTAGCACAAAGAAAAATTGCTGTGCTCTCGTGTGATAATGTCTTACCTCTTTCGTATGAGGAGGCATGCGCTCATGAATAATACTTACGTCTTTATTTTTCACTAGGTGCCACCCATCGCATTTTCCTCCCCACACGTAGTGTTCTGCGTTTTGCTTACTGACTTTCATGACTTGCTCCCCTTTTTCTAATAAATGAAGACCTGCAGATGAAATAGAAATTCTATGTGATCTTTTTAATCTTGCTATTGGAAATACTTTTTTTAGATGAAGGTTTTGGCTTCAAAGTAAAAAGCATTCCTAAAAAGATCAAAACAATGCCTGCCAGCTGAAAAAGCGTCGGGCGAAATCCCGTGAATGCTGTATCTAATAAAATAGCAACGGCTGGATCTAAAAACACTAGAACCGAAATCACCTGAGTTTTTAAGTAGCGCAGGCTGTCGAAAAACAAATAATACACTAAACCAGTATGTACAAAGCCCGTTACCAAAATAGCTGTCCAATTGGCCGCTGTTAAGAAATGAAAATCACTAAAATGAACAAACGGCAATAATAAAAAAATCCCTAAAAAAGTCTGAATAAATGTAACAGCGTAAGCACTCGTATGAATAATTCCTTTGCCAAGCAGCGTTGTGCATGCATAAAACAAAGCGGCTAAAAGCGCCCACAGTATTCCTGAAGACATGAAGCCATCAATCGTAAGTTCCTTCACCCCAATAATCAGAAGTGTTCCCACAAAACAAGTGAAAATAGACATAACGCCAAGAACCGTTAATTTCTCCTTAAAGATAAAGCTTCCCAGCAGCAATACTAAGACGGGTGCAAGATGATAAATAGAAATAGCTACCGTAACGGACATCATTTCAAATGCTTTAAATAGAAACACCCAGTTAAACACAAGGAATATGCCGCACAGTAAAATCTGCTTTATTTCTTTGGCATTCCATTTCTCCCTTTTATATTCACCGGTTACAAACCAGCACATTCCGAGAAAAAGCGTTGCACAAATACAGCGAACAAATACTAAATCAAAAGAAGGAAGTCCAGTTTGTGTGGAGAAAAAGCCAATTGAACCAAAAATACTCATTGAAACCATCATTTTTACCATTGGGCCTGCTTTCATTTTTCCACCTCACTTTCAGAAAACTATTATTATTCAAACATAAAGAAGTCTATTYGTAAATTAATGGTTCATAAGTTCTGTTCCATGAAAAAGCAAAAAGCGCAAAGACACGGGGTCAGTCCCATCGTCTTTGCGCTTTTCTGTCTTTCTTTTAATCTTCAACCGGGAACCAGCCTGGTGTGTTAATAACGGCTTGCCACAGCGGGTCAGGAATCACAAGCTTTTCCTGATTTTTTTTGCTTAATGTTGTCACAATTTCATTTTCACGGCCTTCTTTGACTTTTTGAACCCAGTCTGGATCCATAATTAATTCACGGCCAATCGCAAGCAGTGGAATGCCGGTTTCAAGAGCTGCTGCTGCTTCGTCTGCTGTATGAATAGAACCTACGCCCATCACAGGTACGCGGCTTCCTACGCGCTCTTGAATAATCTCAATACGTGAACGAGTATCTTCCACGCCTCGGCGAGGTTTTGACCAGAATTCCATTAGCGATACGTGAAGGTAATCAAGGTCTTTTTCTGCTAGTGCATCAACTAACTTCAACGTATCAGCCATTGTAATTCCAGGCGTTTCAGGCTCTTCTGGCGAGAAGCGATAGCCTACTAAAAATGGCTCTTTTGCATGTTTAGAAACGGCTTGCTTTACTTCGTCTACAATTGCCAGCGGGAATGTTAAACGTTTTTCTACGCTACCGCCCCATTTATCTTGGCGGCGATTAGAATGCGGAGAAAAGAACTGCTGAATTAAATAGTTATTTGCTCCGTGGATTTCAACTCCGTCAAATCCTGCTTCAATAGCACGGCGCGTCATCTCACCAAAATCATGAATAATGCCGTCGATTTCTTCATTTGTTAACTCTCGAGGCACCGGTGCTCCTTCTTGTTCTGCAGCAACAGCACTTGCGCTAACAACCTCTCCATTTGGAACAAGCTCAGGCGGACACATGCGGCCTCCGTGAAAAATTTGAAGAACTGCTTTTGCTCCTTGATCTTTAATGGCTGTTGCTAAACGGCGCAGGCTAGGAATCATTTCATCGCTGTCTGCAGCAAACTCTCCGTGAAATCCTTTGCCGTTCGGCGTTCCGTATGTACATGCTGTAATGACCATGCTAACACCGTTTGAACGTCGTACATAGTAGTCTACTTCTGCATTTGATACTGTTCCATCTTCATTTGATGAAAAATTTGTCATAGGCGCAAGAATAACGCGGTTATCTAATTTGATGCCATTTGAAAAAGTAAACGGCTGTAAAAGCGGCTCATACTTTTTATTTGTCATTTTGTTTCCCTCCAAAAATGATACGGTCAAAAATATTGGCATATTATAGGT
>NZ_JBFULJ010000468.1:0-2980 GCF_056400385.1 Priestia sp. P5_B4 | reverse complement strand
GTTTGCTACAACGGCGCTGAATGCTGATAAAATGACAGCAATCAACTTATAAGAAACCCTTGGAAACAGCTTATGGAAGAAAGATGAACAAGATGTTACAAGGCCTACACTTGTTGTTAAACAAGCAACGGTAATCATCAGACCTAAAAGAATTCCTCCGTAAGAGCCGAAGTAGTAATTTGATACTTCAGCCAAAACCGTACCTCCGTTATCAAGACGTCCAAGCTCTGATACGCTTGAAGCACCCATATAAGACAATGCACTATAAATAAGAGCTAAAATAACGGCAGCGATAGCCGTAGCTTTTGCACAAATTGTGATGATTTGTCGGTTGGTTTTTGCTCCTTTTTCCTTAATTGCATTAATAATAATAATTCCAAAAACAAATGATGCTAGTGTATCCATTGTTAAGTAGCCTTCTTGGAAGCCTTTAAAAAATGAGTGTGTTGTATAAGCTTCGCTTGGTGCTTCAAATTTTCCAATTGGGTTCACAACGGCTACAACTACCAATATTCCAATAAACGTTAATTTAATAGGTGTTAAAACTTTTCCTACTAAATCGACAATTTTCGCAGGATTTAGCGAAAAAAAGCAGGTAATAGTAAAGAAAATTACCGTGAAAATGATAAGGGGAAGATGCCCTGGATTTTCTGATAAAAAAGGCTTAACGCCAATTTCGAACGAAACGCTTCCCGTTCTTGGCATCGCAAAAAGCGGTCCGATTGCCAAGTATAAAATCGTAGTAAAGATAATACCGAAAGCTGGGTGTACGCGACTAGCTAAAGATTGCAAATCCTCTTTTCCGGAAAAACCAAATGCGAGAACGCCTAGAAGAGGCAGACCTACACCCGTTACTAAAAATCCAGCGTTTGCTGACCAAATATTGCTTCCAGCAGACTGACCTAACATTGCAGGGAAGATTAAATTACCTGCGCCGAAGAATAGGGCAAAAAGCATAAAGCCAATAACCACTATAAATGAAAAAGGAACTTTGTTTGACACGTTAAAACCTCCAAAATTATAAATGCTTTTTATTATCGTGTTGAATAATTAAAATTTTCAGAATTTTATATTCGAATAATAAAAATAAACATGTATCGTATTATACTAACCTAAAATGCATATTTCAATATAAAATTTTATTTTTTTAATTTATTCGCTGAAATAGCAAAAATAGAAAAATACTTAGCAAAAAAATCTCAATATACAACAATTATTTGATATGATAAAACAGAACCGTGGCTTTTAAAAATTCGCATGTGCGGCCTTACATCCTTTTAGTAAAGAACTGTTTACATAAGGTGCTGTAAGGATGTATATTTATACACGGTTCACGGAACCGCATATGCTCGATGGATGAAAGTCAACTGTGCGAAAGGAGCAAGAAAGTGAAAAGGTTAGGTCTAGCAACTCAGATTCTAATTGGACTGATTTTAGGCGTAGCTGTAGGTGCTATTTTTTATGGAAGCGATACAGCCATTTCTATTTTACAGCCGGTTGGAGACATATTTATTCATTTAATTAAGATGATTGTCGTACCGATTGTGATTTCAGCATTAATCGTRGCGGTCGCAGGAGTAGGCGATATCAAAAAATTAGGTAAGCTTGGTGGAAAAACAATTCTTTATTTTGAAATTGTTACAACCATTGCTATTGTAGTGGGGATTATTGCCGCGAACTTATTCCACCCTGGTGCAGGGGTTGATATGGGACATATTGGAAAAAGCGATATTTCTCAATATGAGGCAACGGCAAAAACGTCTGAAAGTACAGGCATTGCTCAAGAGCTTCTTCATATTGTTCCAACAAASGTCTTTCAATCGGTAGCAGAGGGCGATCTTTTACCAATCATTTTATTTTCCGTACTGTTTGGTGTAGGCGTAGCTTCGATTGGAGAGAGAGGAAAACCTGTTTTAGCCTTTTTTGAAGGCGTCTTGGATGCAATGTTTTGGGTAACTAATTTGGTGATGAAATTTGCTCCAGTAGGTGTATTTGCACTTATTGGTGTTAATATTATAAAGTTTGGTGTCGGATCACTTATTCCATTAGGAAAATTAGTGTTCGCCGTTTACTTCACCATGATTTTCTTTGTGCTTGTGGTTCTTGGAATTATTGCTAAAATGGCTGGAACAAGCATGTTTACGCTGATAAAAGTGTTAAAAGACGAGCTGCTTCTTGCTTTTACAACGGCAAGTTCAGAAGCCGTTTTACCATCTCTTATCAAAAAGATGGAAGACTTCGGTTGTTCTAAATCGGTTACATCGTTTGTTATTCCAACAGGCTACACGTTTAACTTAGATGGTTCAACCATTTATCAGGCGCTGGCATCGCTGTTTATTGCTCAAATGTACGGCATCGACCTTTCCATTATGGATCAAATTCAGCTCCTTCTTGTGCTAATGTTAACCTCAAAAGGAATGGCTGGTGTACCGGGAGCATCGTTTGTAGTTGTACTTGCTACACTTGAATCTATGGGCTTCCCTCTTGAAGGCATGGCATTTATTGCAGGAATTGACCGCATTCTTGATATGATGCGTACCACAGTTAACGTAGTAGGCAATGCTTTAGCTGCAATTGTGATGTCAAAGTCTGAAGGCGAATTTGATAAGCAAAAATCATTAAATTATACAAATGAATTAAAGAAATCAAACATAGCTTAAAACAAAACAAGCTGGGCAGCTGCCCGGCTTGTTTTGTTTGGAGCTGACTGTTATCTTTTTTGAAACATATGGTAAAATAAAAGAAATGAGAGACAAAGGAAGTGTCATAATGACGGAAACTGTTCAGTTAATTAAAAAGCTTGTTTCGATTCCCAGTCCTTCTGGAAATACAGAAAAGGTAATTTCATTTGTCGAAGACTATATAAAAGAGCTAAATATTCAAACGTATCGCAATCGAAAAGGAGGCTTAGTCGCTACTATTCCCGGTAAAGATACAGATCACCACCGCATGCTGACGGCTCATGTCGATACATTAGGTG
>NZ_JBFULJ010000467.1:0-407 GCF_056400385.1 Priestia sp. P5_B4 | reverse complement strand
MCACAATATACAGAAACAGCCAACCGTTGATTAAACCTTACCCAACGGTGGCCAGATAAAATTCTTATGTTTTTTCTAATCAACTCACATAATATACAGAGGAGGTGACTGATATGGCAGATCAATCCAAAGAATCAGAAAAGATGATATGTGAAGATCATAATTCTCCAGTTGACGAAAGAAGCTACGATTTATACGAAGCGACGCGTAATTCACTTTTACGTAATGAATTAGACGATAAAAACAAAACCATTTTAAATAATATTGATAACGCAGCGATGGATGTTAATCTTGAGGAATAATGGACAGTAAAAAAAACTTCTATTTCTTAGTCTCATAGCTATGTTACTAAGGATACACGTTTCTTTTTCTCTTAGTAGAAAAGACCCTAAATAATTAGGGTCTCA
>NZ_JBFULJ010000466.1:0-3029 GCF_056400385.1 Priestia sp. P5_B4 | reverse complement strand
AAAGAATACGTGGCAAGTCGGTGAAATTAAACCTGAAGTGGCTATTAAAGGATTCGGAGGGGCTACTTTATTATCTGTTAAGCCTCATGAAACAGCTCAGTTATTAGAAAGCGTAATGGGTCTACAAAAAGTAGGGCAAGAAGGAGATTTTATACGTTTTCAATCATCAGCTGACATTGGAAATGTGATTGATTTAAAATTAACAACCATTGGACGCGGGCAAATGGGCATTGGAACGGTTCACCATATTGCATGGCGAGCAAAAGATGATGAAGATCAATTAGAATGGCAGAAATACGTAGCGGACAGCGGATACGGAGTAACGGCTGTTCGAGATCGAAATTACTTTAATGCGATTTATTTTAAGGAGCACGGAGAAATTCTATTTGAAATTGCAACAGATCCTCCAGGCTTTGCTCATGATGAGTCACTTGAAACAATGGGAGAAAAACTCATGCTGCCTGAACAGTACGAAACCCATCGAGATCAAATTGAAAGAGCTTTGATTCCTTTTGAAGTGAGAGAATTAGACTAAATTTTACTAAAAAAATTCTTTTAGTAATAGTAAAACGCTAGTTCAATCCCGAATTAGGTACAAAGAAGGAATTAATTTATCTATATATAAAACTAATATCTATATTTGAAACACCGTGGTAATATGAAATTAATTCCAAGTAAGGAGGTGAATAGATGACGAAAACTATTGGTCTTATTTGTGGAAGCTTACGAAAGAATTCGTATAACCGAATGATTGCTGAGTCATTGACTACATTAGATGACTCAGCTCAATATCGCTGGATTGAAATAAGCAGCCTGCCTTTTTTTAATGAAGATTTAGAAGCTGACGGATCACCAGAATCTGTCGCATCCTTTAGAGCTGCGATTCAAGATGTTGACGGCGTTATTATAGTTAGTCCAGAGTACAATTCAGGAATTCCCGGAGTGTTAAAAAATGCCTTGGACTGGGCATCAAGACCTCGGACCTCTTCTGTTTTAAACAGAAAACCAGTTGGCCTAATTGGAGCAACTCCAGGAGGCTTCGGTACGGCTTTTGCTCAAATGCAAACGAGAGAAGTACTGGAAGCTATGCAAGTCAACGTTTTGCCATTTCAAAAAATGCTGATTTCGCAAGTTCATGAAAAAGTTGATGCTCAACAAAAAGTACTAACCGATGAATCAACAAAACGTTATCTTCAGCGCTACCTACAGCAGTTCATTCATTGGGTTGATCAAGCGCCTGTTCCTGTTCTAGATTAAGAGAGAGAACACACCTCACGAACCTTCACCTCAGAAATAGCTTTTCTTTCTATACATGTTTTACCTAACAGATCATAAATGAAATCCAAAAAACCGTTCAAATTATAGACCGCTTGTAAGGAATGGAAGAGGTACATGTATCCTTACTTGCCTTAATTTAAGGAGGATTATAAAATGTCTGATCTTTACTCTCGCCTTTCAAAAGATGATGCTGCCGTGCTTTTAGTTGACCACCAAACGGGGCTTATTTCTGGCCTTGTACGTGACTATGGCGTTGATGAATTTAAAAACAACGTATTAGCTCTTGGTGATACGGCTAAATTCTTTGATTTACCGGTTATTTTAACAACTAGCTTTGAAAATGGACCCAACGGCCCGCTCATGCAAGAACTCGTTGATCTGTTTCCTAATGCGCCAAAAATAGCTCGTCCTGGACAAATTAACGCGTGGGACAACGAAGAGTTTGTTAAAGCCATTAAAGCAACCGGGAAAAAACAGCTAATTATCGCCGGTGTAGTGACAGATGTCTGCGTTGCTTTTCCTGCACTTTCTGCCATTAAAGCAGGCTACGAAGTGTTTGTTGTGACGGATGCTTCCGGAACGTTTAATAAGCAAGTCGCAGATGCAGCATTAACGCGTATGGCTCACGGGGGCGCACAGCTTATGAACTGGTTTAGCGTAGCGTGCGAGCTGCAGCGTGACTGGCGCAACGACGTTGAAGGTTTTGGTAATTTAATTTCTAGTCATCTTCCTGGTTATCAAAACTTAATGGGCAGCTATAGAGGAGCTCAGCGCGATTTCAGCAAGCAGAGTGTCTAATAACATAGCATGCTAAAGGTCGTTCTCTTTACATATAAGACGTGAAAGTAGAATGGCATCTGTGGATCATTTATGTGACGGAGAAAACGTAACGACATAAAAGTAATTGCTAGATAGGTGAGCCGACTGATGAACAGCTGGCTCACCTATCTTTTACTACGCTACCTGTCATGAAATATGCGTCTCTTGTATATAAAATAAAGTATATTAACGACAGCCTGATAGATGATAGGAAGGGATGCGGAGTAGTGGAAGAAAAAAAAGTTACGTGGCTGGAGCTTTTTTATGATTTGTTATTTGTGGCAGCCGTTGCGACTGCTACGCATGTTTTGCTTCACGTTGAACAAGGGTATATTCATGGAGAGTATTTGTTAAAGTTTGTACTGATCTTTATTCCGATATGGTGGGCGTGGACGGGACAAACGATGTTTATCAATCGATTTGGACAAGATTTTTTGCATCAGCGCATCTTTATGATTCTTCAAATGCTGTTTGTTCTTATCATGATCTCAAGCTTGTCCGTAGATTTTGATCAATATTACGTGTCTTTTTTGATTGGCTATATCGGGCTAAGAGCGTTAACCTCGATTCAATATCTTATTGTCCAAAAATTTGAACAGAGTGAGAGAAAAAAAGTTGCTGTGTTTTTAGGAACATGCTTTGGAATTGGGATTGTTATCTCCCTTCTGTCGCTCTTTTTTGATTCATGGGTCCGCTACGCCGTGTTATATACAGGAATTGCAGTGGACATGATTTTACCTATTTTAGGACATAAGCGACTGGCGAAATTACCGACCAACACCGCTCATTTGTTAGAACGCTTTGCGTTACTGACATTAATTCTGTTTGGAGAATCGGTTGTCAGCATTCTTGCTGTGATACAGCCACAAAAAGGGGACTGGAATACCATTTTATTTGCGGTTATTTCATTTGTCCTGATCATCGCCATGTGG
>NZ_JBFULJ010000465.1:0-3030 GCF_056400385.1 Priestia sp. P5_B4 | reverse complement strand
GTCAATTAAAAGACGTATCTTCGATAATAAGTACGATTTATATTAAATGGAGATTGTTAATCAACAATACGAGTCAAAAAAATATAGGCACATTTGAAGACTGATTAAATCTGCCTATTTGTTTCAATTATTCACAATTTCTTCTCTCCATTTACTTAAATATCCTACTGATTTTCTGTTAATAGGCACCGAAAACGGTCAATTAGATGGGAACTTTTTTAAAAATGCATTAAAGGTATTAATAGCTTCATTAGTCACTTCGATAATTTTGTATATAGTTATAATTGGATCGTTTCTTTTATMAGTTGATATAGCAAGTAATTTTGGTACCATAATTAAGGTTACTGTGCCTATTCTAGCTTTAGCTACAATCTTAGAGTTTATTTACTCTTTCTTTATCATCAAAATAGAAGAAACACGTCAAAAAAGCGGGCTTTACTCTACACGAGTAAATAGGTAATTGCTTTATTAAATGTGGAGGAGATCACTGACTAAGAATTAGAGCAGAAGAAAGGGCTAAGAAAGAAGAATTATTTATTAATTTTGMATATGAACAACCTTAATACGATGGATATTTTAGTTCTGCAATTATCTCATTCGATTCATACCCTTTAGGCAGAGGTTCTTTAAATGGAAGTATAAAATAYCCCATACATTGCTAATATCTCTAAAAAATTCACCTGTTAACTTGTCCATTAGGAAAATAAAAAAATCCATGAAATTATTTGAATTTCAAGGACTTTTTTATTATGTTCGTTATATGACATTTACTCACTTAAGTACTTCGTTAAAACAGTATAAAAGCCTGTCTGCCATATTGATTGTCCTTACTTTCAACCGACTTGTTTCTCAGATGAATAACTGCTCTTGTTTTGTTTTTCCTCACTTGGTAATTTCATAAATACCATCAAAATAGCACTAACAAAATACAAACTAGCAAATATCCACATAACTCCGTGTACACCCATGCTACCAATGAATGTTCCTACAATTGCAGGTGCAATAAAGTAAGACATTCCAGCCCCAAAACTTACAATAGCCATAGCTGAGCCTTTCTTTTCAGGTGCTAATGAACTTACTAGAGCAGAAAGCGGTACATAACCACATAGAACGATTCCAAAAAATATACCCACCACAGTTAATGCCCAGAAATTATGCCCAAACATTTGAGGAGTATAAAGCAAAACCAGAGTCATTACACCGCAACCGACACTGCCAATCCACATAATTGTTTTTCGCCAACCTAACCATTTGTCACTGATATAGGGAATGACTAAGTTAAAAGAGATATTGGCCACCCACATAGTTCCCCATACTTGTAACCATTCTTCTGTACTGTATCCATATTCAGAGGACAAGTATAGAGGGAAAAAGATTGGAAGAGCACCTACGCCGGTCGAGTTTATTATACGAACAACTCCTCCTATTGCGATTTTTGGCTTTTCAATACAAATAGTTAGTCCACTGAGTAAACTTTTCAATTTTTCCTTGCCGTTACCCTCACGTTCATGTACTTGGCCTTTTACAACAACAACTCCAATTAGTCCACCGATTAACACCCATACGACCGCACTCCACATTAATCCGATATATCCGATTTTCGGAATCATATAAGCTGGAAAATAACTTCCAACAACATAAAGACCGCCACTCCATGCTGCCCAAAATAGCCCTATTGCCGTAGCTAAAATACGGTCAGGACTGCGATAAGTAACCCAAACTAAAAACGAGTAGCAAAATAAAGGATAACCAAATCCTCGAATAGCATAAGTCGGTAACATAACTGCATAATTATGTGGTTTTAGACCATATTCAATAAAAAGAACTTGACCAACTAACCAGATAACCAAGCCTGCTATCATAACCTTTCTCGGTCCCCATGCTTCTGTAAGGACACCCGAAAAGTAGGAGGCGATTGCTAATATAGCCCCGTATGCTGCAAAGAGAGTAGAAGATTGTTGAACGGTTAAGCCATGTTCAATAAGATACGGTGAAAGCCAACCATGTTCTAGACCATCTCCTACCATAAAAATTAGAGTTGCGATATAGCCCCAAATCATTGCTGATGGAAGACCTTTGGTGTTTTGCTCTCTTTTTGAAATCGCATTCATTTTAATCACCTCAAAATTATATATTTAACAATGCTGACAGCCATATTTACTCATTAGATGGGTCTCTTCAATGTTTAATGATAAATACCCATCTGGGTATTTATCATTAACTATATAGGAAATATACTGTTACGCCCACCACATTTCAGTTAATTGTTCTTTAAATTGTGCGCCTTTTAATAAAGAGATAGCCTTACTTAATCCTTCATCTAACGAAGCTAGCATATCTTCATGTTCAATGGATATCACATAGTCATATCCTACAGCACGAAGCGCACTCACCATATCTTTCCATACTTTTTCGTTTTGACCATATCCTACGGATCTAAATGTCCACGAACGATTCAAAGTATCACTGTAATGTTTTGTATCTAATACTCCATTAACACTAATATTTGCCTGATCCAAATACGTATCTTTTGCATGAAAATGAAAGATAGCCTCTTCTCGACCAAGTTTTTTAATGGCTTCTACTGGATTAATCCCTTGCCAAATCAAATGGCTTGGATCAAAATTAGCTCCAATACTTTGCCCAGCATGCTCTCTTAATTTCAAGAGAGTTTCAGGGTTATACACAACAAAACCCGGGTGCATTTCAAGCGCAATTTGATGGATACCGTGTGACTCTGCAAATTTCACTTCCTCTTTCCAGTAAGGAATGACTACTTCATTCCATTGCCAATCTAGGATTTCCGTATATTCCGGCGGCCAAGAACAGGTTACCCAGTTTGGATTTTTAGCACCTGGGTGGTCACCTGGGCACCCAGAAAATCCATTAATCACCGGCACTTCTAGACGTTCAGCTAATAAAACTGTTTTTCTCCACACATCATGAGCCTTTTTGGCAACCATCTTATTTGGATGCAGTAAATTGCCATGACAACTTAGACCACTTATTGTAAGTCCTCTACTTTTAAGG
>NZ_JBFULJ010000464.1:0-3034 GCF_056400385.1 Priestia sp. P5_B4 | reverse complement strand
CTTTTTTGATTGTCTGCAATGAAATTACATAAAATAATCTRTGAGGTGATCTTATGTCAGACGTACTATTTACATCTAAAGCAACAGCGGTAGGAGGCCGAGATGGTCGAGTTAAATCAGATGATGGTATTATTGATTTAACCCTTGTAAATCCTTCTCCAAATAACAAAGAAGAAGGAACAAATCCCGAGCAGCTGTTTGCAGCAGGATATTCTGCTTGTTTTGACGGTGCTTTAAATTTAATCGCTAAGAAACAAAAAAAAGACATTGATTCTTCTATTACTGCAGAGGTAAGTCTACTAAAAGACCACACTGACGATGGCTTTAAAATTGGAGTGGTGTTAAACGCTCATATTAAAGGCGTTTCACAAGAAGTAGCTGAGAAGCTAGTAGAAGATGCACATCAATTCTGCCCGTATTCTAAAGCAACGCGTGGGAATGTTAACGTAACGTTAAATACAACGGCTGAGTAAATAAAAAGCGCCTGGATTTTTCTTAAATCCAGGCGCTTTTTATGTGCAATTTTATATGGTCTATTTTTGATTGTACGTATGCAGTGATTGCAATAACTCCTGCAGCGTTTCTTTCAGCTTTTCTAATTCTCCTTGCGACTTATTCGTCATACTAAAAACTTCTTCTGGAATATGACAAGCTTTATCACGTAATTTTTTTCCTTTTTCGGTTAAACTAATAAAAACAACGCGTTCATCTTCATGAGAACGCTGACGAATCACTAATTCTTGATCCTGCATTCTTTTTAGCATAGGAGTAAGGGTGCCTGAATCCAAATACAGAAGTTCGCCCATTTTTTTTACGCTGAGTGTTTCATGTTCCCATAAAACAAGAAGGGCTAAATACTGCGGATAGGTTACTCCTAATTTATCGAGCAGCGGCTTGTACACCTTTGTAATTTCTCGAGACGTGGCGTAAATTGAGAAACAAAGCTGGTTTTCTAGCTGCAGCTGCTTATAAAGTTGTTCCATTCATGTGGCCTCCAGTCTATTGCTTTTTATTTAATTATACACAATTAAATAGTGGTGTCCAATAACGTCGGATGAAAAAGTAATCAAGCTGTAAATAAAAAATGGGAATTTTACATATACTAAGAAAAAAAGGGAGCTGTGCACATGTATTTTGCAAAAAAAGCCGTAGAAGAAGAAGTAGATCAAATGATGGATACGACTGTATACGCGTGTCAATCTGAATCATGTAATGGGTGGATGAGAGAAGATTTTGTTACGGTTGATTATAACTGTCCGATGTGCGGAACGGAAATGTCGCAGGAAGTACGCGAGCTGCCGAAAATTAAGTACGATCACCAATTTTATAATAAATAAAAAAAGAAGCAACTGCTTCTTTTTTTATTTTTCACTAAAATTTCATTAAGCTGCGCTAGACTAAAAACCAACATACGATGAAGGTGAGGAATATCAGAATGAATCAAGGGAACTTTTTGAAAGGTTTATTTTGGGGAACCTTATTTAGTATTCCTATCTGGATTTCATTGTTTGGCTGGTTCCGCATTTTATCACATCTTGCATAGTTTTGTTTTATAAACCGTCATACGCACTCTTATCTTTCTATTTCCGCTATAATAAAGGTGATAGAAAAAATAAGGAGCTGTTCTCATGATTCAATATAAAACGGAGCAAATGACGGTTTTTGAAAGCGCGCTGTTTCAAACAACATCTGCAGTCATTGAAACAAAAGACTGTGTCATTGTTGTTGATCCAACGTGGCTTCCTCACGAAATTAATGAAATTAAACAGCATGTTCAAGGGATCTTAAACCACCGCAAACTGTATGTGTTTTTTACTCACGGAGATTTTGATCACGTCATTGGGTATGGGGCTTTCTTAGAATTAAATGCCACCTTTATCGGCAGCAAATTTTTAGAACAACACCCGGACAAAGAAGAAAAAGTTCAAATGATTCAGCAGTTTGATCATGACTATTATATAAAAAGATCCCATGATATTATATTCCCAGAATTAGATATTGTTGTAACCGAAAATGAACAGCATATTACTTTAGGTGAAACATCCATTACCTGTTATTTTGCAAAAGGTCATACAACCGATGGCCTATTTATGATTGTCGATGATTCGATATGGATTGCAGGGGATTATTTATCGGATTTTGAATATCCGTACATATATGAAAGTGTAAATGATTACCGCGACACGCTTGCTATTGCGCGACACATTTTAGCTAAGCACCAAAATCTAACGCTAGTTCCCGGGCACGGGAAAACGACACATCACCGAGCTGAAATTCAAAGACGAGTGGAGATGGCCAGCTCTTATTTAGATGAACTGCAAGCGGCAGTGAAAGAAAACAGTAAAGAAGCGCTCGATAAGCTAAATGATAAACTGGCGTTTCCCTCTGATTTCACCGCACAATGTCATCAAAAAAACGTTGAAATTATGAAAAGAGAACTCCTATCATAGAAACCAACTGTATAGTCATACCGTTAATACTAAAAGTAAGAAACCACATTTTCTATTTCTAGGTAATGGAAAATGTGGTTTTCCTTTGTTCCTTTRTTTGTCAATTAAATGAAACTTTTTCCTTTTCTAATCGTTTATATAAATAAGAAATTATTTTATGTATAAAGGAGTATGACAATGGGGAAAAACGGTTGTGTAAAATGTGGACATACAGAAGCAAAAACAAAAGAAATTGCTACAACGGGAACGGGGCTGTCTAGATACTTAGACGTTCAGCACAATCACTTTATAGTGGTATATTGCACGAGCTGCGGGTATTCAGAGCTATATAATAAATCATCTTCAAGAGGCAGCAATATTATTGACTTATTTTTTGGAGGATGAAAATGAGTATCGATCTTATTGAAATTCACAAAGACCGGCGCGCTTCCTATTTGAATCTGCTATTAATAGGGGATGAAGACGAAAAAGTGGTGAAGTCGTATATAAATGAAGGTTCCTTATTTACCATTGTGTATGAAAAGAAGGAGATAGGAGTTGTGCAGTGCCTCATCGATGAAGAGGAACGGGCAGTAGAAGTAAAG
>NZ_JBFULJ010000463.1:0-3034 GCF_056400385.1 Priestia sp. P5_B4 | reverse complement strand
AGCTTCAGCAACAGTACTAATGGGTCCAGCCAACATGTTCAGTGGAAATAACAAAATAAATCCTACCATTAATATTCTCTTCATAAAAACTACTCCTTCCAAATTAAGTGATTATCGCCCTTATTATTTGTATAGGAGATTTTTTACATTCTTTAAAATGTTACTTTCCAACATTAATTCTTTATAGAGTACCGCCACATGCTTAATCAGCTAACACTTATGAAAGGTTACAGAGGATATCTTTCTGTAAGATTATAGTAGAAAAATTCAAATCCTAGGCCCTTGTATTTATCTATTCATAAATGGTATTGCTTGTCTCATATGCTTATATAAAATTCTAAAAGAGAAAAGAGGTGAAAAATGTGAAGCATGTGCTGATGGTATGTAATCAACATGTGAAGGATGGACTTGTACGCCTTGAAATTCCCCATGTAAAAAAGATTCACTACTCTAAACACACCTGTTCTTTTTGTAATAAAAAGGCAGAAATAAAAATTTATTATTCCATCGCTCAAAAATATAGTAAAACCAATTCTATAGTATGAAGAGCCTATAATCCGGCCTTTTTTTAGCAAAAATAACGCTGCAATACTGGTTCTACATTTGGTGATCTTTTACTAATGTTTAGGGTTGAAAATCAAAGAGGACTAATTAATATATTTTCTTTTTAGACAGAATTTCCCTTCATCTAAATAATATATTGGATAGAAAAATACGTTAAAAAAGCTCAAGTCTGAAAAGATTTGAGCTTTTTTATGTGAGCCTAAGCATGTCCAGACATAAAGCAGAATAACTTAGAATGAAACTATTTTACAATTGTAGGAGGAGTAATAATGACTAATGCATTTGTTGCACAATCCTTAGATGAAATTCGTTTTTGGTCAAGAATTATGAAAGAACACTCATTGTTTCTTCGATTAGGTTTCAGGTGTGAGGATACACAATTAATTAATGAGGCGAATCAATTTTATCATTTGTTTGAAGATATTGAACAACGGTCTCATTCCTTTACTCATCAAACAGATCCGGAGCAAATGAAAAGATTCAATTCAGAAGTCCAACAAGCAGCCACAGGTATATTTGCTTTTAAGAGAAAAGTTTTAGGCTTAATCCTGACCTGTAAACTACCGGGTTCAAATAACTTTCCTCTTTTGGTTGATCATACTAGTAGAGAAGCCAACTATTTTAGAAAACGATTAATTGAATTAAACGAAGGAAAATTGAAGCCACTCGCTGATTCCATTATCAAGGAAAATGTCTTCTTTTTAAGAATTATGGCTGATCATGCCCAGTTTATAGGTCATCTTCTTGATCCATCCGAAAGAAAACTTGTTGATATGGCCAGAAACTTCAGTCATGATTTTGATCAATTAATTTTTCAAGCAAGAGATTTAGAGTCTATGAAACCACAATCTCAAACGGTTCCTCTTTTAGATCAATTTCTTGATCAGAATCGTGTTTCTGTAGCTTCCCTTCGGGACTTTAAAAAAACAGCCAGAGATTTAATTGAGGAATGTAAAATTAAAAGCATTATCCATCCTCTTCTGRCTGATCATGTTTTTCGAGAAGCTGAAAGGTTCCTTCATATTATCGATATGTTTGAACAGAGTCTTCAAGCACATAAATAATACATTGATGTTAAATTTAAACTTTCTTCTTTATGAATCTTAATGATTTAACTTCAAAGGGCTTCGGATTTTAATGAAGCCTTTTGTTGTTATCTTTCGAAGTATCTTATAACCATAGCATTGCTGTTGAATATACGGGAAATTGAGAGGAGGACCAGCAAGTGACGTCTACTTTTATAGGAATAGACTCTAATCAACAAAATAATTATTTTGATGCGATCAACGCTGCCTTAGAAAAAGGAATGGCTGCCAAAGAGGTAGCCTGCTCAATCACAACGGGCTTCCGAAGAGTTCCTTCTATGCGTGTTGCCCCAGGACTGAATACGTATCATGCTTCTGTAGCCGATATTGGCTACGGGTTTGATGCAGTACAAGGTACAATTAGTCGTATCCGTCAAGGAGAATCTATTGAACTTGCAAAGGAAATGCTTGTGTTTGATCTTGACACACTGCGTATTAGTGAGAAGCAATTAAGGCCTAATTTTGAACTTGCCGTAAAAAGAGCCAATTCTGATGCTTTTTACTTAATTGAACAAAGTCGGCATCTGCATCATCAAATCTTTGAAGTAATTAAAGAGGCAATTAGGCTTGGTCGAGCTCTGTTGGGTCCCGAGTGGGAGACTATACGGGCAAATATAGAAGAAATTCAGGCGATACCACGTCTTTAGAGGAGAGGAGGATAGAAAAATGTTTCCTAACGCAGAGTTTTTAAATATGAGTGTAGATCAACAGCGATACCTATTGGACTGGTGGAACACAACGGAATCAGCCAAGTCGATTGTGAGACGTTTAGTTTCATTGGTAAGTGAACTAAGATTACATCCTGAATCAAGCCACGCAGATGGAATGATTCTTTTTTATAGGGCTGTTTCAGAAGTTTCATACGGATATGCAGGTACAAGAGGATGTATACGCAGGGCGTTTAACGATGAATACGGTGAATCTCTGAGAAGGAATATAACCATGTGCCACGGGTTTGCACGTAAGTTTTCCGTAGATACAAAAGTTCTTCTTGAACGAGTAGCTAAGCAGATTACTGGACCGAACGCCCTAGAACTGATACATCGTATTCGAGAGGTATTGAAAGAAAATGATGTGATGTTACACGAGATGGAGATAAAAGCTCATGCTTTCTACGAAAAGGCAAGTCACTAAAGAATGTAGGTTTAGGTGAGTGCATTTCTTAGGTTCTATTGGGGGATTTTAGATTTTCTACGCAGAAATAAATTAGTTTTTTAGATACATTCAAAGGATCGCCAGTATAGGTGGTCTTTTTTGTTACTGTCCTTAGGGTTATGGGCGTATGAGATACCCCGTACTATACAGCATTTGAATTATTATTTCCTCAACATTACAAGGTACACATAAATGAATTAAAAACAAATATCTTCACACTCCCAATAAAT
>NZ_JBFULJ010000462.1:0-3037 GCF_056400385.1 Priestia sp. P5_B4 | reverse complement strand
GTCTATACAAACTGAAATTTGATGGTCACACGCTCCCCCTGGAAGCGAGATAAAGGAAAAGCCATCTTGACCATATAAATCCCAACCTTCAAAAAACGAGCTGTCGTGAAACATATCTAGCGCATACCCATTAGAAAATGTAATTCGAAGTATACCGATATCTTCATACCACTGTATAGAAATAATGTGCTGGCCAAGCAGCAGCGCTTCGACTTGCTGACGCTGCTCGGCAGAATGTAGCGATTTCCAGTCCGCTTGACCAAGCAAGATGCTGCGTTTGTTTTTTAGTCTCCATGGACATTCTGCCACAAGTCCACCTTTACTAAATCCAAGAGAAAACGGCAGGGTATTGTCTGTGTTAACCTTGGTAACGATTTGTTCTTGAAAATATGAAAAATTAATCACTGTGCTGCTGGTATCCATCATATCCCTCCATTATCAACCAGTACCGACGAGTCATTTTTAGGTCTCAAAGTAGCAGCCTTCAATGTATAAGTTCACAATGAACTCCGCATAGTTCATGATATCTTCTTCTGTTATATCATCATCGGAAACGATATCCATCCTATACCCATTTAACATGCTGCAAAACGCTTTTGAGTGTAAAAAAGCATTTTTTATTTTCTGCTCTTCAATCAATTTAGCAACAAGCCCGTGATAATCCTCAAAAAATTGATGAAGACGACCCATCATTTCTGGCATTTGGTGTGGGGCTTGCCAAAAAGAGTCGGGATATTTTTTAGTTTCGTAAAAAAAGAGCAGATGATGCTTCGCAATTGAATACAGCTTTTCATGAAACGTTTGGCATTCATCCGTTCTTCGCTTTGCATGATACAAAAACTCATCAAACGAACGATTGTTCACAGCGATATAAAGCGACTCTTTAGACGAAAAGTACAAGTAAAGCGTTCCTTTAGATACACCTGCTAGTTTAGCAATATCAATCATTTTTGCTTCATAGTAGCCTTTGGATCCGAACACTTCAAAAGCAGCATCTAAAATTTTCTCTCTCTGCTGTTTTCGGTTTGTCATGGTAAAAAATCCTCTCATACGTTTTCGATACTATACATATAAAATAATTAAAATAACTTGTCAACACGTAGTGTGCTCTTTTATCCCTTGCATCACAAGAGTATGTCAGTTTTTTAAACAAAACACTTTTATAGAGCAAATTAAAGCGTTTTCGACTTTTTTGTGACAGATACAAATGATGCTTGTATATGAAGAGCTCGCTATGGTACATTTTTGTCATTGATACAGAAATTTATTCCGTCGTTACGGGAGGAGAAAACATGGTTCTTACATCACCAATCGGTCGCCTGCGTTTAGTAGGAATTTTAGAAGGAATTTCATTTTTACTGCTGCTTGGCATTGCTATGCCGCTAAAATATGCAGCAGGCATACCAGAAGCTGTATCAGTTGTAGGCGCAGCACACGGTGCACTTTTTGTGCTGTACGCTCTTGCAGTCGTTCATGTAAAATTCGCGCATAAATGGTCAATCGGCCGCTCTTTATTTGCGTTTCTTATGTCGGTTATTCCGTTCGGCCCTTTTATTTTAGAGAGACAGCTGAAAAAAGAACAGTAAAAGAAAAGAACGTCACGGACATCATGTCTCCATGACGTTCTTTTTCCTTACTGTTCACCACTGTTTTCGCTAAAATGGTCAATCGTTTTCCACCACTTCAGTGAGTGAGGTTTTAATAGCATTCCAATTTCTTCTGGGCTAATTTGCTGATCTATAATCATTTCATGCATTGCTTGAAAGAGTCCCGTTGTAACAGCTTCTTTCACATCAGCTTCACCTTCTATATACAGCTGTTCAATCGCTTCAAATACGTCCGGTTCACGCTGGAGCTGGCCGTTATATTCAAGAGAGATTAAATGACCTGCAACACGGCTTAATTCATGCTGCAGCTCGTCTTTATCGTTGAGGTCCACTTCTTCGCTTGGCTCAAAAGATGGGCAAGCTTCTTTTAGTAATGGAATAACATTTTGTTTTGTAATCATATCTAAATTCCCTGCCTTTGCATGTGTGACAAATTCTCTATTCTTTACCCTTTTCTCTTTTTCTATAAACTTCTTTTACAAAACTTTTCCGTTTTCTACAACTACTTCTCCTTTTTTTACTACGCAGTCAATATGATTTAAGCCATACTGATATTGAAGGGTTCGATAACTAGAGACATTAAAAATCGCTAAGTCAGCCTGTTTTCCCGCTTCAATACTCCCAATCTTATCTCCTTGATTAATAGCATGAGCTGCGTTAATAGTTGTGGCTACAAGCACTTCTTCAGGACTCATGTTCATATTCATACATGCCAGGTTCATCACAAATTGCTGTGAAGTCGTTGGAGATGAACCAGGATTGCAGTCTGTAGAAAGAGTAACCGGCACTCCTAAATCGATCATTTTTCTAGCATCTGGCCATTTCATTCCAACAAATAAGGAATTCCCCGGTAAAAGTGTCGCTACGATCCGTTTTTCAGCCAGTTTCTTTAATCCTTCATCAGAAGCATACAAAAGATAATCTGCTGATATCGCTCCTACCTCTGCTGCGAGCTCCGCTCCTCTGCAGTATTCAAAGGGGTCGGCATGTATTTTTGGAAGCATGCCATKGCTTTTCCCGGCTTCTAGTATTTCTTGACATTGTTTGAATGAAAAAGCATTTGGAAGACATACAGCATCATTAAATGCTGCAAGCTTATAAGAAGAAATTTGAGGAATCATTTCGTGAATAAGTAAATTGACGTATTTCTGCGTATCTTTTTTATATACAAGAGGTACGACGTGTGCGCCTAAAAAGGTACTTACTACATCAACTGCGTGCGTATCATTCAGCATTTTAGCGATTTGCAGCTGCTTTAGTTCTGTTTCTAGTTCTAAGCCATACCCGCTTTTCACTTCTATAGTTGTGACTCCGTGAGCTAGAAAAGACGTAAGACGCTCATAGCTCTGCTGATAAATCCAAGTAAGAAGTTGGCCTTTCAAACCGCCTATAAAATTCTTCTTCACGCGAGCCAGCGTACACAGCGTGTG
>NZ_JBFULJ010000461.1:0-3048 GCF_056400385.1 Priestia sp. P5_B4 | reverse complement strand
GGAATGAAACGATTCAATTCAATTGCTTTTAATTTCACTTCTACTGGATAGCTCACTCTTGCCCCCATAAAAAAAACACCTCTAGGTTATTGTTAGGTACTACATACCTGTTTTTTAACTTAAAGGCGTTTTTTATTTGTCTCACTTCATGGGGGCAGTCCCGAGCAGCTAAAGGGTTTTAAAAGCTATTTTATGTTTTGCTTTGACTAAAGGCTGGTTTAGCTGAATACTTCTGAAGACTCTAAGATAGCCATAACGCTTTGTACGGATTCGATTGAACGTTTTAGCCCTTCATTTTCCTTTTCTGTTAAAGGAAGTTCAATGATATGTTCAATTCCATCTCCTCCTAGGATTGTGGGTACACCTAGGTAAAGGTTATTACAGCCATATTCCCCTTCTAGATAAGCTACAGAAGGGAGAATTCGCTTCTTATCCTTTAGGATTGCTTCTGCCATTTGAACCATAGAAGCAGCAGGAGCATAATAGGCACTTCCATTTCCAAGCAGGTTAACGATTTCTCCTCCACCTTTGCGGGTTCGCTCTACAATCGCTTCTATACGTTCAGGTGAAATGATTTTATCAAGTGGAATTCCTCCGGCATACGAATAACGAACTAATGGTACCATATCATCTCCGTGGCCCCCTAAAACAAATCCTGATACATCTTCAACAGAGATATTTAATTCTTGAGCCACAAATGTATTAAAGCGGGCTGTATCTAATACACCAGATTGGCCTATTACTCTATTCTTAGGGAACCCCGTAGTCTTATAACAAACGTATGTCATTGCATCAACTGGATTACTTAATACAATAATATAACTGTTTGGTGCATGCTTTTTTACATTTTCCGATACTTCTTTCATAATCTTTGCGTTTGTTGAGACTAGGTCATCACGGCTCATTCCCGGTTTTCTTGGCAGTCCTGCAGTAATTAATACTAAATCTGCATCCTGAATGTCCTCATAGCTAGATGTTCCCTTAATATTAGCGTCAAATCCTTGGACTGGGCTTGCCTCTAACATATCAAGTGCTTTTCCTTTAGTCGGGTTAGTCTGGGAAGGAATATCAACTAATACTACGTCTCCAAGTTCTTTTTGTGCCATCATTAATGCTGCTGTGGCTCCTGTAAATCCCGCTCCAATTACAGCTATTTTTTTACGCTTAAATGCCATGATTTATCCCCCGTTCTCCGTCGTTTATATGTATGTTATTCTACTTTTTGATCTTCTTCTACAGCAGCAGAATCTGCTTTTGCTTTATATTGAATACTGGATTTTGTTTTAGCAGCAGATGATTTTTTAGTCGCTTTATTGTTTTTAGGTGTCTCCTTTAACTGCGATTCTTTATTCTCATCTTTTAATAGGCTATTTCCAACCTCTTCATCAGGATGGGGAATTACATGCGCTGACACTAATTCTCCAACGCGAGCCGCTTCTTCTTTTCCCATATCTACAGCTGCTTGTACTGCACTAACATCACCTTCAACTAACACTGTTACAAGGGCTGCATCCACTTTTTCCTGCTTCACTAAGCGGACATCAGCTGATTTTAACATCGCATCCGCTGCGACGATTGAACCTATTAAGCCTCTTGTTTCAATCATGCCAAGAGCTTTAGCCATTCTCTCCACCTCTTTCTATATCAACAGAATCTATAATCCCGATAATAATTGCATCAATGGGTAATGGAGTGTCGGATGCCATATGTGCTGCGGCACTTCCTTGAGTAACCATTACCTTATCACCAATCCCGGCTCCAATACGATCAACTGCAATAAAAGAAGAGTCGTTATTCGATTTATTTAAAAGTTCAGGTTGAACAACTAAAAACTTTAAACCGCGTAAGTTATCTTCTTTTCTTGTTGCCCAGACGTTGCCAATTACTGTCCCTATTTTCATAAAACATCCGCTCCCTCTACGTCTATCACGCAAATTTCTTTTCCTAATTCTCTTGCTGTATCGCGCGCTAAAGGAGTGATAATCGTTTTAGGTGAAACAGTAATTTTTTCTTCTTCTACTAATTTCACATGTCTTTGGGTYAGCACTCGTTCTGTAAATGATACAGAACGCCTGTTTAAGCCTGATCGCAAAAATCTCTCAAATGATTGGATTTTTACTCCAAAGCTTTCTAATGTATTTTTATAAGCGATTAAATGTGCTGCATATTTATTGTTTACTGTTTTTTTTTGATTACTGGATAGCAAAACGTTTCCTAAAGTTGCAGAAGGAATGAGTGAAACAGAAATTCCTTCTAGCAAAGCCTCAGCTAAAAGATAACTTTCTAGTGTATCTGTCATACCAAGAGCCCCTTTTACTAGCAGGTCCTGCTTTGCTTCTGCAAATAAAATACCTTGTATATCTTTTGGAAGGTTTTCTTTTTGGTCATCGCTGTAAACCAGTGTCCAGCTTGTTTCTAACTTTTTGATTTGAATTGGATCAATTTCCGCCGACTCTTTCACGATCAGCAGCTTTGGCTTTACGTTTAGGTGCTGCTTGTCTGATTTATCTAATCGTTTTAAAACTTCTACTACAATTTGTTCAATCAGAGCATGATTGTTCATAAAGCTTCCTCGTATAGAGACAGAATCCCTGTAGCTCCAGTAGAAATTAGCCCAGCATTCGCTTCATCTGTATCAATATGCATTTCAAGCTTAAACTTTGGCGAAACTCGAATTAATACACGTTCGAGCGTAGTAGGTCTTTCTCCTTGAGCGGTAATGCGAACACACTGACCATTTTTTACACCATAAGCTTCAGCATCATCCGGCGTCATATGAATATGAGCTCGTGCAATGATTAAGCCTTCTTTCTTGTAAATGCTACCCTTTGGTCCAACTAATGTAATTGCTTCTGAATTCTTTATATCTCCAGACTCACGTAGTGGAGGAACAGAACCAAGTTTAATTGAATCTGTTTTACTGACCTCCACTTGAGTTATACTCCTTGCTGGACCAAGGACTCGCACCTTTTCGATGCTTCCTTTAGATCCCACAATAGTAACTGTTTCATTAGCTGCAAATTGCCCAGGCTGAGACAGGTCTGATTT
>NZ_JBFULJ010000460.1:0-3055 GCF_056400385.1 Priestia sp. P5_B4 | reverse complement strand
GTTTTAAATATTATCATAGACCGATCATTAATTCAAAATATTTTTACAAATTAAATAAAAATATTTATGACAGTTCCTGAAAAAATGGTTACTAAATAGCAATACAAAAAAGCTTACTAAAAGGACCCATAAATCCTTTCAATAAGCTTTTTTCTTTTACAGATACAGATGCTCTTACAGTTTTTCCGTATAACCTCTTAAATTTCGAATTAAAAAAGATATCCCTGTCAGTAAACAATTAAGAAACAAATATTTCGTCAGGTAGTGTTGAAAACTGTATGTGAAGTAGAAGTATAAGAAGAACACAAAGCTAAAATAGAAAATAAATTTTAAATATCTTTTTAAAACTGCGTTATGAGGAGAATTCACGTTGACTACTCCTTTTAAAGTCATATAATAAAATTATTTTTCAACCTATATTCGAACGTTTTTCTGTGTCATTTTATAAAACAATTAGAAAAATGATAGGTAATGTAGCAAGGCTTAGAGAGGTACTAATTAACGTTGCACTTGATACAAACTCCGGCTCTGTATTAAATTGGAGCGCGTACATAGTTGTATTAGCAGCTGTGGGCATAGCAGCCATAATAATCATAATTTGTTTCACCATCTCATCCACAGGTAGCAGAAGCGTTAGTATATAGGCAATAAACGGTGAAATAACAAGTTTAATAGCTAATGACCATGAAACTTTGGCTTTAGCTAAATTTCTAACTGATATTTTAGCAAGCTGCATGCCAAGTACGATCATGATGGTAGGAATAGCTGCACCGGCTACTAAATCAACCGCTTCTTTTACAGAGTTGCTTAATGGAATATGAAGAAACTGAAATATAGCTCCTAAAAGTCCCCCATATACAATTGGTATCCGTCGAACTGCGTCAACGGCTGATTTTATACCATTTCCTTGTGGACTCCCTTTAGCGGCATAATAAACTCCAACTGTACACATGACCAGTTGCTGTATCACCATTAGAATGATGGCAGAGTCTAAGCCTGTAACGCCGAAAAGTAATAAAACAACAGGTGTACCGTAGTTTCCATTATTCATAAATGAGGACGCTAATATCATTCCACAGGTTTCTGAAGTAGAATATCGCTGAAAATAAGCAATCATATAGACGATAACAATTAATGCAAAGCAAAGTGCGAATGTGTATAACGTAAGATATAAGTAATCAATCGTAAATTTGGTTGTGTAAAATGTTTTGAACACGAGAACTGGAGACATCAAATAAAGTGCCATTGTTGAAATCGTTTTTGTATCAAATCCTATTTTCTTTTGTCCAATAAATCCAAGTGCAAAAATCCCGAAAATAGGAAGAAGGATTGTTAGGAACTCCATGTTTGCTCACCTTCCCCATTTTTTTCTTTGTTATTTTCCAAATGAAAGACCTAGAAAATTAATAATCTAGGTCTTTCATTTAAACTGATAAATTATAAATTTAGAACAATGATACGTTCTTCAGTCATTTCTTCAATTGCATATTTCGGTCCTTCTTTTCCGTTACCGCTCTTTTTCACACCGCCATATGGCATATGATCGACACGATACGCTGAAGCATCATTTACAATTAATCCGCCTACTTCGATTTCACGAGCTGCCTTCATAGCAAACTGTAAGTCGTTCGTAAAAAGGCCTGCCTGCAACCCATAGTCAGAATCATTTACCTTTGAAATCACTTCATCAATCTCATCATATCGAGCAATAGCTACTACTGGCCCGAATACTTCTTGACGACAAACTTTCATATCGTCATTTACATTGGTCAAAATTGTAGGAAGATAGAAAGCACCATCACGCTTTCCTCCTAGTTCAATTTTTGCCCCTTCTTCTACCGCTTCTTTTACCCATTCTTCTACTCGCTCTGCTTCTTTGAGGCGAATCATCGGTCCAATATCCGTTTGCTCATCCATTGGATTACCGACTACTAGCTTTTCTGTTTTTTCTTTTAGCTTATTAACAAATGCAGTATAAATATTCGTATGAACATAAATTCGTTGAACGGATATACAAACTTGTCCCGCATTATTAAAGCTTTTTTGAGAAATTAAAGATGCAGCTTTTTCTAAATCAGCGTCTTTATGTACGATAGTAGCCGAATTATTTCCTAGTTCAAGCGAAACTTTACGCAAACCTGCCTTAGATCGAATGAGCTCTCCTACTCTTGGGCTTCCTGTAAAAGTAAACATATTAACATCCTGATTTTCTAATAACCATTCACCAATTTCTGCCCCATCTCCAGTCAATACTTGAAGGCGCCCCTTTGGCAGTCCTGCTTCTTCCATTAATTCAGCGAGCTTGAGAGCACAAATTGGAGTGACTTCAGCAGGTTTTAATACTACACTGTTCCCAGCTGCAAGTGCCGGTCCAAGTTTATGACAAACTAGATTGATAGGTACATTAAACGGTGTTATAGCTGCAACAACGCCAACTGGGACTTTTACTGTAAAAGCCATGCGATTCTCCGAGCCTTGAGCCGATTCAACAGGTACACCTTCTCCATGAATACGCTTTGCCTCTTCCGCTGAAATTTGTAAAGTTGTAGCCGCACGCTCAACTTCTCCGCGAGATTCACGAATAGACTTTCCAACTTCAATAGCCAAAATTTCAGCAAATTCTTCTTGGCGGCTTAGCAGTAGCTCAGCTGCTTTCATTAATACCTCGTAGCGTTCATATGGTGAAAAAGTGTTTTTTAATGCGTCTTTCGCGCTGGCCACAGCTTTATTTACATCGTGTTTTGTTGCCACTGAGATTTCAGCTGCAGGCTGCTGTGTATATTTATTTAAGACTTCCATTTTTTCTGCTGTTGTTTCCCATTCCCCGTTTACATATAAACCATATTGTTTGACTTGAGTTAAACTCGTCATTATCTCCACATCCCCAATTGTATTAGCATTTTATCTTGTAAGTTCAATATTGTAATGATATTTGTCACTGCGATATTTTGTTACCGTAAATTCAAGTGGCTTATCATCAAAACCGTAACTTACTCTTGTCATTTCAAGTAAAGCTTCTCCGCCCCGTATGCCTAACAGATCTGCTTCATAAATC
>NZ_JBFULJ010000459.1:0-3063 GCF_056400385.1 Priestia sp. P5_B4 | reverse complement strand
TAGCTACACTGATTGTTGACTGAGGATTTTGACCTGTTATTAGGTTGCCATCTGCTTGTACATTATCTGCCCAGTTTGGAGCAGTTACTACATTTGCCCCAAGTTCACGCAGACGTGTTTCCAAAAGAAACGGCATGAAGCGGTCCAATGTTGTTTCACGTTCTTCATCATCTGTAAACGCAGCGACATCTTTTCCTTCGACCAACGGCTTTTCATCTGATAATGTAACACCTACTAAGCCTGCGGGTCCATGGCATACAGCGGCTACTACTTTGTCTCCTTCGTATAGTTCACGAATTAAAGCGTGGAGCGTTTGATTATCTGGCAGATCAAACATTGTGCCGTGACCGCCTGGTAAGAAAACAGCATCGAATTTAGCACTGTCTGTAATGGTATCAAGTTTTAGAGTATTCTCTAGATGCTTAGCTGTATTTAAGATTTCTTGAGAAGTCTCCCCTTCAAGGCTGCGAGCATCCACCGGCGCTTTTCCTCCTACAGGACTTGCTACAGTAATCGTAAATCCAGCTTTTTCGAACTCTACGTACGCTTCACCAAATTCTGAAAGCCAAAGGCCTGTTGGATGATTTTCTTTCATTTTGTCAGCCGTTGTTACGACCATTAATATATGTTTAGACATAGTAACGTCCTCCTGTAAATAAAGATAGTATTTTCTGTTTCTGCCTTACACACCCTATTGTAAGAGAGGAATTACTATAATACAAATTAGAAAATATCTGCTTATCCATAAATATTTTTATAGATAACGTGTCTTTGTTAATAAAGCATCTGCGAAAAAACAACCGTATATCTGAATTTATTTTTTATACACTCAAAAAAACCGCCCTTTTGAATAAGCGCGGTTTTTTCCAGAAAAGCATAGAATCTATCTTTTATTTTAAAGAGCAGATTGAGCGTTCATTTGTTTCACTTTCTTTTCTCCCGTTCTTTTAAGACTTACCATAAAAATAAACGAAATACAGTACAGCCCCGCCAAGTACGTCATCGCTACTGTCATATCATAGCTTTGCAAAAGATAGCCGACAAGAATGGGGGATAACCCTCCGAGCGCTCGCCCAAAGTTAAAAATGGTGTTCGTTGCAGTGCTGCGCACTTCTACTGAATAGTGGCTGCTGATCAATGCTCCGTATCCCGCGAACATTCCGTTTGAGAAAAATCCGACCACAGCTCCTCCTATAAGCAGCCCTGCACCTCCTTCGGCATACGAGTATAAAAATACCGCACAAGCTGAAGCAAGAAGAAAGATTCCAAAAGTACGTTTCGATCCAAAACGGTCCATAAATTGACCAAATGTTAGCATGCCTATAATCATTCCAACGGCTGTACTGATTGTCCAAAGAGCTGAACTTGAAACAGAGAGGCCTTGTGATTGCTGAAGCATAGATGGAAGCCATATCATAAGTCCGTTATAGCCTGCAATTTGGACTGTAGCCATCACTGCCAGCGAAATAGTCGTCATCGCCGTCCTAGGCGTAGCGAATAATTGACGAAGCTTACCATTATTTTTAACAACCGCTGTTTTCTCTTTTTGAGCTTGTAGCCACTCAGGAGATTCGTTTAAATTTTTTCGTACGATAAAAGCAAAAATGACGGGGATGATTCCCACAAAAAACAGCGCTCTCCATCCGAAAATCGGCAGGATCAGAGAACTTAAAAGCGCCGCAAGGATCACTCCAAATTGTGCGCCAATACTAACATAGGATGAAGCTCGTCCTTGCTTATGTTTCGGCCACGCTTCTGCTACAAGAGCCATACCGATCCCGTACTCTCCTCCAGCCCCAATTCCGGCAATAAATCGCGAAGCATACACTTGTTCAACATTTGCTGCAAAACCTGTTAATGCCGTTCCGACTGCAAATAGAAGAACCGTGTAGGTAAAAACCCGCACTCTTCCAAATTTATCTGCTAAAATTCCGAAGATGACTCCACCTATCAGCATTCCTATATTCGTAATAGAAGAAATAAGTCCACCTGTTGCTAAATCAATGTGAAATTCAGCAATAATCATTGACATAGCAAACGAGATAAACATAATGTCCATCCCTTCTAACGTCAAACCTGCTACTGATGCTACAACTGTCTTGTTACGATAATTCATGTTGTTCCACCCTCCAGTGTATTCTTTCCGTATCAACGCTCTTTCTTTTTTGAAGGAATGGATAAATAACATATCTCCATTCTCTTTTGAAGCCTCTCTGGACTTCGTTTAAAAGAGGTAAGTAACACATAAAAGCCCTTTTGTCGCAGAGAGCAAAAGGGCACAGATAGGCATAGAAGCAGTAAATGAGTGATCCGTCCTTTTCGGCCTCTCTGGACCGTCTTAAAGGCAGTTATTATATTAATTATTATGTTAACACGCCGCACAGAACCTTTCAATAAGAAAAATATCTTCTTTAAAGCAGCTATGTACATCTTTCACTTTTTACATAGACACTATTTCGTTCATTATTTTTTCAAATATGGTTAAAACCAAAGCCTAATGTATCATGTTCAAAGCCTTTTTTAGGCGCACCTATCGTTCCATACACACAAACGCTAATCCATTCGTCGCTTGATCCTGAAAACTCAATTTTTCCGCGCACGATTGAAAATGTGAGTCCTACCGTCCGTAAAATATCACCCAGCTGCAGCGTTCCTCGACTAACTCCTTGAATGGCCTCAAGTATAGCATGATAAAGAGCGTGAACTTCCCGGTACGACTGGGCATTAATAATTTTGTTTGTCTTGGCGCTCGTTTCAATTGCCGCCACGACTTTAGACAGCTCCATCGCTCCGACTTTTCCTACTGTGTAGCTGTATCCTCTCTCATTAATTTCCTTTTCAATACCATCAGCTAGTTCCGTATTATGTAAAAGAACGAGTAAAGATGTTAATCTTCCCATTGAAAAATCATTAACTTGTTGAAATTTATTGCTCAACTGTCATTCCCTCCCTTCTATCCCCTTATTATTTTAACAGACGGTACCTAAAAAGGTGCTGATTATTCAACGAACGAGCGCTCACTTCAAGGATTAGGWGATCTATGTGTATTGTCCAACACTGTTA
>NZ_JBFULJ010000458.1:0-3067 GCF_056400385.1 Priestia sp. P5_B4 | reverse complement strand
GGTACCTTTTACAAGAGATACCCTTTTCGTCCATTATTTCTTATCCTTTTTTAATCCAAAACTTAAAAACGTCGCCTTCTTCTGTATGAAGAAGCTCGTGACCGCCAGATTTTGCCCAGGCTGCAAGATCGTTTTTTGCCCCTTTATCCGTTGCATGAATTTCTAACACTTGACCTGCTTCAAGTTCATTCATTGCTTTTTTTGTTTTAACAATCGGCATTGGACATGCCAGCCCTTTTGCATCTAGTACTTTAGTTGATTCCATTTCTCTCTCTCCTTTATTTAAGCTGAACTTTTTACTTAGCGAATCGCACAGCGGTTTGGTCCAATTTCCATTTCACGCTGTTTTTCTTCATCTGGACTTACTTTCCCCATATTGGTTTCACGGATTTCTTGATATGCATTTGGCTGCCGCGGTAAATTATCTGTTACTAAGTGTCTGAACTCTGCTTCGTCTTTGATGTTTAATCCATGATTTTCTGCAAACAAAGTACCTAACTTTTCAGCTACGCTGCCGTTATCATTTAGCTCATCAATAATCATAAAATGAGCTGGCAATACGATTAACTCATCTGATAATGCTTTATAGCGTTTATAAAGCGTCTCGCGCAGATCGCCTACCCAGTCTTCAGCCATACCAGCTAAATCAGGACGTCCAATTGAATCGATGAACAAAATATCACCTGAAAGTAAGTATTGATCGTCTACGATAAAAGAAGTTGATCCAATCGTATGACCCGGTGAATAAAGAGGCTGAATCGTAATCATTGTGTTACCAATCACGACATCACTGCCTTCTTCTAACGCCTTGTAGTCAAAAATCACTTCTTCTGCATCTTTTGGAGGCAGCCAGTACGCTGCATTTGTTGCTTCAGCAATAACTCTTCCTCCTGAAATGTGATCTGCATGAAGGTGCGTATCAAACACATGCTTAACAGTGACACCAAGTTCTTTGGCAAAGTTAATATACACATCCACCATACGCGTCGCATCAATAATAGCCGCTTCACCGTTTGATACGATCATATAAGATAAGCATCCTTTACCGATACGAACAAACTGATAGATCTCTCCGCCGTCTTTTAAATCTCCGACTTTAACAGGCTCTAAATATTCACTCCACGCTTTCATACCGCCTTTAAGGTACGATACGGTAAGCCCCGCCTCTGAAAGCATGTCAGCTACCATCACGGATGAACCTTCTTTGGCGCAGACAACTAACACTTCTTTATCAGAAGGGATTTTTTCTAAGATTTCTTCTACTCCGTCTAAAAGATCGAAGTATGGAACATTTAAATGCTGAAATTGATGACCTTCAATTTTCCAATCGCTAAAATCACTTTCGTTACGAACGTCCAAAATAAATAACGCTTCTTTATTGATAATTTTAGATGTAACTTCTTTTGCAGTAAGTACATGTACTGTCATATTAAAATACCTCCTATAGTATTTTTTCAGTTATAGTCATTCGTTAAAATTAAAAGGTTAATGACACATTTGCATCTTTGGCGAAATCTAAAAACGTAACAGCTCCGCCTACTTCAATACCGTCTACAAAATCTTCTTTTGTTAATCCCATTACATCTATTGTCATTTGACAGCCAATGAATTTAACACCCATTTCTTGCGCCATTTCAACAAGCTCCGGAATAGACGGGACATTTGCTTTTTGAAAACCTTCAGCGAAATGCTCTTTCCCTTCAGGCATAGTTAATTGTTTATGACCTTCTTTATGAATAAGATTTAACCCTTCAAATGTAAAGAAAATCGATACTTCTTGATCGCT
The DNA here is from genome assembly GCF_056400385.1 of Priestia sp. P5_B4. Lineage (NCBI taxonomy): Bacteria > Bacillati > Bacillota > Bacilli > Caryophanales > Bacillaceae > Priestia > Priestia sp. P5_B4. The sequence goes on along the minus strand of NZ_JBFULJ010000458.1, from coordinate 1,281 downwards.
TGCTACCGCCGCAGTGGCAATGTTAAATACTTTATATGCATCAAATAATCCACCGTTTGCTGCGATAATTGCTACTTTTGAACTCATATTTAGTTCCTCCTTTATTTGGTTATTTACTCTGTTTTACCTGTCCAGTCACGCATACCAGGAACCACGTTAATTAAGTTTTTAAACCCTTGCTTTTTCATCGTTTGCCCTGCCATCTCACTTCGTCTTCCAGAGTGGCAAATAATATAAATTTCATTCTCTTTATTTAGCTCATTCGAACGTTTTTCTACTTCACCAAGCGGAATATGAACTACGCCTGGAATATGAGCTTCATCGTATTCTTCTACTTCACGAACGTCTAAAATATGAAGATGTTCATCATTCTCTACTTTTTTCGCAAATTCTTCTAATGAAATTTCAGGAATTGGCGTTACGTTTTCTTCAGCGCCGCCTTTACGAAGAAAGTGGTGAAGAACGTCACCTGCTGCCTCGGTACCTAAATACTCATGACCTGTGCTTTTTGCCCACGCTTGTAAGTCAGCCGTAGAGCCTTTATCCGTTGCTTGAATTTCTAGTACTTGACCTGCTTCTAATTCATTCATTTTCTTCTTTGTTCTTACGATTGGCATTGGGCATGCTAACCCTTTTGCATCTAATACGAAGTTTGCTTGCATCATTTCTTTTTCCTCCTTGGTTTAAATACTAGTAGGGGTATATTTTTATCTAAAAAAATTAGACCGTTTCCCCTTTCCATTCCATCATTCCGCCTGTCATATTCGTTACATTGTAGCCTTGCTGCTCAAGAAAACGAGCTGCCATTCCGCTTCTGCCTCCAGAACGACAGACAAGAATGTAGTGGTTTGTTTTGTCTAACTCATGCATACGGAATTCTAATAAAGGAAGCGGGATATTTAACGTGTTTGGAATTTTACCTATTTTTACTTCCTCTACTTCACGCACATCTAAAATGTGAATTTGTTCTTGTTTTTTTACTAATTGTTCTACTTCTTGTGCCGCTATTGTCTTCACGCTACGTCTCCTCCTTCTTGATTTATCTCCACCTATTCATGCCGCCTTTAATGTTGGTGATAGATGTAAAACCTTGCTTTTTCAAAAGCTTACTTGCTTTCATACTTCTCATTCCGCTTTGACAAATAACGACTACTTCTCTGTCTTTTGAAAGCTGGCCTGTTTGCGCAGGCAGTTCTGGTAAAGGAATGTTTCGAAATCCTTTAATGTGTTTAGTCCGAAATTCATGCGGTGTTCGCACATCGATAAACTGTTTTTGTTTAT
>NZ_JBFULJ010000457.1:0-3071 GCF_056400385.1 Priestia sp. P5_B4 | reverse complement strand
CTTTAATAATAGTCACTGCTTCCTTACTTTTTCTTTATAAAAATTGGCAAGATACTGCGTTTAAGTTAGCTATCAAGTGATGAAGAGACGGGTTGTGTTTTATCACTAATTTTTATATAATGAACCTATAAAACCCTCTATTTATATCGGAAATAGAGGTGTTTTTACTATGAAAAAGATACAAAATGGCAAAATATCTGCGGATGAACATCATTTTTCGCAAAAAAATTAAAATAATGTAAAAGTTTATGTTAAAATGGCAATGTTGCGTGAACGAATTAACTAATTTTACGCAAGAATGCTATTTACATACGTAAGAAGGAGAGAGATTTAAGATGGCAAAGACGTTAATTTTTGGACATAAAAATCCTGACACAGATACAATCTGTTCTGCAATTGCATACGCTGATTTAAAGAATAAATTAGGTGTAGACGCTGAACCAATTCGATTAGGCGATATTAACGGTGAAACGCAATTTGCTCTTGAAAAGTTCAACGCTGAACTACCACGTTTCGTTGATGAAGTATCTAAAGAAACAAATGAAGTTATTTTAGTGGACCACAACGAACGCCAGCAAAGTGCAAACGATATTGATCAAGTTCGTGTGCTTGAAGTAATTGATCATCACCGTATTGCTAACTTTGAAACAGCAGATCCTTTATACTATCGTGCAGAGCCAGTTGGATGTACGGCAACGATCTTAAACAAGATGTATAAAGAAAACGGCGTAGAAATTGAACCTAACATCGCAGGTCTTATGCTATCAGCTATCATTTCTGATTCTTTATTATTCAAATCACCAACTTGCACAGACCAAGACGTTGCAGCTGCTAAAGAATTAGCGGAAATTGCAGGTGTAGATGCAGAAGAGTACGGATTAGCAATGCTGAAAGCTGGAGCTGACTTAGGCGATAAAACAGCTTCACAATTAATTTCATTAGATGCTAAAGAATTCAGCATGGGTACAAGTAAAGTAGAAATTGCACAAGTGAATGCAATTGATGTAAACGACGTTTTAGTGCGCAAAGTTGAATTGGAAGAAGCTATTACTAAAACAATCGAAGAAAAAGGATTACAATTATTCCTTTTAGTTGTTACAGATATTTTAAACAGCAACTCTACTGCATTAGCACTAGGTTCTGCTGCTTCAAAAGTAGAAGAAGCATACAACGTAACGCTTGAAAACAATACAGCTGTCTTAGAAGGCGTTGTATCACGTAAAAAGCAAGTAGTTCCTGTATTAACATCTGTATTTGCTTAATAAAAAAAACGGTTCGTGTTTAAACACGAACCGTTTTTTTGTCCATATGCACGTCAAGCCAATTTAGTATATCTTCTATCACTTCATCTTTAATTAATTCATTAAGCAACTCATGACGGCACTGTGTAAAAAAGCGGTAGCTTACGTCCTGCAATCCGGCTTTTTTAAAGTCGTTATATACTTTGAGTACCCCTTTTGTATAGCTGCCTACTGGATCATGTTCTCCAGATATTAAATAAACAGGCAGGTTTGATGGTACTAGCTTTATATTAGCTAAGTTAGAGATTTGTTTGATTCCTGTTAATAAGTCATAGAAAAATCCTGCTGTGAAAACTCCTCCGCAGTAAGGGTCATTTACATATAAATCTACAGCCTCATTATCTTGACTTAACCAATCAAAAGGTGTTCGAGCAGGATGAAAGGATTTGTTATACTGTCCAAAAGAAAGTTTATCAAGCAATGGACTAGCAGATCGTAATCCTTTTCTTTTTTTCTCTATTTTCGCAGCTAATATGCCGCCCTTCAGTGAAAGGGAAGGAATGCTGCCAGTACCTGAGAGCATCACACCATGAATGTGCTCTGTATTCAATTGAATATATCTTCTCGTTAGAAAAGAACCCATGCTGTGACCGAAAAGAAAGATTGGGAAGCCGGAATGTTCCGTTGAAATGTGCTTAGTCAGAGCAATCATGTCGTAAACTACGGTGTCAAAACCATTTTCTTCAGCAAAAAAACGCTTTTCTTCATCTTTTAAAGCTGTTTGACCGTGACCGCGGTGATCATTTCCATATACGATGTAGCCATGTTGAGTTAATACACTAGCAAAGTATTCGTAGCGTCCAATATGTTCGGCCATCCCATGGGCTATTTGAACAACGCCTTTTGCAGAATTGTTTTCAACATCCCATTTTTGTGCAAATATTTCTTTTTCCTGATGACCTCTGTAGTAAAAGGATTGTTTCATGCTCAGCATCCACCTTCTGCTTTCCTGTAAAATAAGGGATATATGTATATATTATACTAATTTATGCAGGTGATTTTACTATTTTGAAATAAAAAATGATTATTTTGTCATAAACCTTTACAAACCATTATGTGATTTGTTAAATTAGTATTTATATTAAAAATTATTAAACAATTTAAAAAGATTCAGTTTTTAATAGGTTAGATGAATACGGAGGGAATTATTGTGGCAGAATTAAGAAGTAACATGATCAAAAAAGGATTCGACAGAGCACCGCACCGCAGCCTACTGCGTGCAGCTGGTGTAAAAGAAGAGGATTTCGGCAAACCGTTTATTGCGGTTGTCAATTCATATATTGATATTGTACCAGGTCATGTTCACTTACAAGAGTTTGGTAAAATCGTAAAAGATGCGATTCGCGAAGCTGGTGGCGTACCTTTTGAAATGAACACTATCGGTGTAGATGACGGTATTGCGATGGGACATATCGGTATGCGCTATTCATTACCAAGTCGTGAAATCATTGCTGACTCAGTTGAAACGGTAGTATCTGCTCACTGGTTTGATGGAATGGTATGTATTCCAAACTGTGATAAAATCACGCCTGGGATGTTAATGGCTTCATTACGTCTGAATATTCCGACAGTTTTTGTTAGCGGCGGACCAATGAAGGCTGGCGTAACGAGCGACGGTCGTAAGATTTCTCTTTCTTCAGTATTTGAAGGCGTAGGAGCTCATCAAGCGGGTAAACTTGATGATAAAGGATTGCTTGAATTAGAACAATTCGGCTGTCCGACATGCGGATCTTGTTCAGGAATGTTTACAGCGAACTCAATGAACTGCTT
>NZ_JBFULJ010000456.1:0-3075 GCF_056400385.1 Priestia sp. P5_B4 | reverse complement strand
ATCAATGGATCCATCCACCTCACTGCCCCTTTCTCTCCAACATTTTTATGATGAATTTTAGATTTCTATAGCTCCTTATGAATTTATACTTTTCGGAGCTGGAAGCATACGAATATCTTCCTCTTGAGCTTTTGATTTCTTTTCTTCGACTATTTTATCTTTACGTACGTCACGAAGGAAGAAACTTAAAATTAAACCAATAACAGAAATTGCTGTTGCCCAGTAAAAGGCATCGTTAATACCTTGGATCGTACCTTGCTGCGTCATTTTTCCAGATAAAACCTTCAGCGCTTGCTGCTGAGCCTGATCTTGTGATAAATGCAAAGTAGCAGCTACTTTTTGTACAAATAAATGAAAGCTGTTCATAAAGAATGGATCAGACGTATTCATGGAACTGCTGATTTCATTTACATGATACGTTGTACGGTTCGTAAAAATGGTCGTCATTAAACTAATACCAATTGAACCACTTACTTGACGAAGCGTATTAGACATTGACGTTCCGTGACTGCTTAGCCGCTGCGGAAGCTGATTCAAACCGGCTGTCATAATCGGCATCATTAAGAGTGACATACCGAACGAACGGATAATATAAATCGCTAAAATATGATTAAACGGTGTATCCATCGTCAGCTTCGTAAATTCAAACGTTGAAATAGATGTAATGAGCATACCAACGATTGCTAGCGGACGAGGTCCCACTTTATCAAACAATGTACCTGAAATCGGCGACATAACCAGCATAACAAGTGCGCCAGGAAGCAACAGAAGTCCTGAATCAAAAGCAGAATATCCGCGGATATTTTGCAAGTAAATTGGAAGCAAGAACATGCCTGCGTACATACTGATTGTAATCGCAATACTAATAATATTTGATAGTGAAAAAATATTATATTTGAATACACGCATATCCAATAGCGGCTTTTCAGATTTAATTTGTTGAAGAACAAATATAATTAAAAGAACTGCCCCGCCGATGATTGTAGAAAGAACAACTGAATCCGTCCAGCCGTCATTTCCAGCTTCACTGAATCCATAAAGCAATAATCCCATACCTGCAAGTGATGTCACAACAGAAGGCATGTGAACTTTTACATCCTTTGGAGGCTGAATGTCTTTTAATTGAAAGAAAGCAATAATTAATACAATAGCACCTAATGGCACCATGCCGTTAAAAAGGATGTGCCAATCATAGTTTTGAATAACCCATCCAGATAACGTTGGTCCAATAGCCGGTGCGAACATCATGGCTAAACCAAAAATTCCCATCCCTTTTCCTCGCATGTGAGGAGGGAAAATAAACACGATAATGGTCATAACAAGAGGCGATAAGACACCTCCGCCAATAGCTTGAATTAAACGGCCGGTAAGCATAATCGAAAACGTAGGTGCAATTCCGCAAATCAATGACCCTACTGTAAAACAAAACATTGCAAATAAGAACAAACGACGCACACCAAATCGTTCAATTAAAAAAGCTGAAAGCGGAATTAATGCCCCGTTCACAAGCATATATCCAGTTAACAACCACTGAGCTGTATTTGCCGTTACGCCAAACTCAGTAATCAAATGCGGGATGGCTACGTTCAGTAACGTTTGGTTTAATATCGCAAGAAACAAACCAAGCATTAAAACAATCAATAGCGGAATATGCTTTTTGATGGATCCATCACTTGTGTTTTCTATACTGGCTGTCATCATATTTCCTCCCTTCTTGAACTGTTGTAGTAAGAATTAGTCTTTCGAAATTTTTACTTCTGCGTTCATACCTGGCAGTACATGCTCTGAATAATTAGAAATAGAAATTTTCACAGGAACCGTTTGAGAGACTTTTGTGTAGTTTCCATCTGAGCTTGAGTTCGATGTTAAAGATGAAAGTGAATTGGTTGCATATCCAATTTCTTCGACTTTGCCGTCGATTTTTGCACTGCTGTCTCCGTCTACCGTTACATCTACATCGTCGCCTTCTTTAATATCCTTAAGCTGATCTTCTTTAATATTTGCTACGATAAATAGGTCTTTCATATCTACTTCCGTTGCAATTTGCTGTCCAGCTTGAACCATTTGATTTTCTTTTACGTTTGTTTGAATAATTTTTCCATCTGCTGGCACTTTAGCAGCTACAGACCCTTTTTCGGCTTGAATTTTAGCAATTTCAGCATCTTTTGATACATCATTTCCTTCTTCTACTGTCCAGCTTGATACTTTACCTGCTGCAGGTGCAACTACATTGTATACATCTCCGGATACTTTAGCGTTATCCGTTGTAATATAGTTCGATTTTTGAACGTAATAATATCCTCCTCCAATTAATAAAGCTAAAATAACGATAATTCCAATAAAATTTGTTACCATTAAGCGACTTCTAGACATTCATTACTCCTCCTTAATACTTCACTAATAAAATTACTTTTTTATATAGCTTTTTCATAAAGATATTATCTCCATCTATTATGAGATATGTTTCTTTACAATCATCTATTTGGTTAACCACCTAAATAACTTTATCATAAAGATATTTTTTCGTAAAGATATTAATTTAAAAATAATAATGGTGGTTAAAGATAATCATTGCCATCCTTTACAATTGTTTCATTTTATTTTAGAGTTAGTTTATATACGTCCGTAGTGTACAAGGAGATGGAAGCTAGCATGGATAACAATTTAGATTCAAAAATTGAACACCTTTATCAAATTAACACATCTTTTTTTCAATATATGCGGCATTTAGTCGAAGAAACATTAAAAACACAGCCTTATCACTTAACACCCACTAAATTTTATATCTTAAACTACATTGCCAGCGGCACAAAGTATATGGTAGCAGATATTTCAAATAAACTTCACTTAACCTCGGGCGCTACAACTAGCTTATTAAATCAATTGGAAGAAGAATCTCTCATTCAGCGCGTGCGAGACGAAAAAGACCGGAGAGTTGTGTGGGTTTCACTGACCGATGAATCAAAGAAACTTGTTTCAATGATTACAGAGAAGCGAAATGGATTTTTAAAAGATATGCTAGCAGCTCTAAGTGTAGAAGAACAAGAAGAATATTTTCGCTTATTAAATAAAATG
>NZ_JBFULJ010000455.1:0-3076 GCF_056400385.1 Priestia sp. P5_B4 | reverse complement strand
GCATCTAGCGGTGTAAAATTGTCAGAGCTGAAAAAAGATTTAAAGACGAATATTGAGGCAAAAAAAATGGTCGAGTCGACTATTAATATTAAAGATAGTGAAATGAAATCGTACTTTGATCAAAATAAAGATTCACTAGCTACAGAAGCACAGGTGAAAGCTAGCCACATCTTAGTAGCAGATGAAAAGACAGCGAAAGAAGTAAAGGCAAAGCTTGATAAAGGAGAAGATTTTGCGAAGCTAGCAAAAGAATATTCAACAGATACAGCTTCTAAATCAGATGGCGGAAACCTTGGATACTTCAAAAAAGGTGATATGGTTGAAGCTTTTGCCAACAAAGCATTTTCAATGAAGGTAAATGAAGTAAGTGATCCTGTTAAAACAGAATACGGTTATCACATTATTAAAGTAACAGGCAAAAAAGAAGCGCAAAAAGCAACATATGAAAATAGCAAAGCAAAAATCAAGCAAACGCTGCTTGATCAAAAATACCAAACAGAGTATCCAACATGGTTACAAAAGCTAAAGAAAAAGTATGATATTACAAACAAACTTGATTCATAAATAATACCTTAACGAAATGAGGGGATGGATATGAAACAAACAGCGTCTTATAGTAAGTTAGAAAAAATCGTCGAGCAATTGAAGCACAGAGGTGTACGAGCTGAGATATGCCGGCGTGTTGTAAAGGTCACAGAAACTGTTAATGGATCAAATCCTTCATATTCAAATCAAATCGTTAGGCATTCATAAAGAGTACAAAAGACGCAAACTGCTGGACAGCGGTTTGCGCCCGTGCTGAGTATAGCTAAGGGAATTTAAAATGAAAAGAGATCAGTAGAGGCAGCTTGTTTCTGCTGATTCTTTTTGTATAATAAAGTAAACAAAAGGATGCAGCGACATGTATCGAAGGAAGGAGTTACGCGGAATGAATGTACTGCTAGCAGAAGATGATTTGCAGCTAGGTGAATTAGTTAGTTATATGCTAAAGAAAAAAGGAGGCTATAACGTCGAATGGGTGACGGAAGGGAATGATGCATATGATTATGCATCTGAAGCGCATTATGATGTGTTAATTCTTGACTGGATGATGCCCAATGGAGACGGAATCGATGTATGTAAACGTCTAAGAAAAGAAGGATACGCCGGAGCTATTCTTATGTTAACAGCAAAAGATGCGGTTCAAGATCGTATACAAGGTTTAGATGCGGGAGCGGATGATTACGTTATTAAGCCATTTGAAATTGACGAGCTGCTTGCAAGGCTTCGTGCTTTGTCTCGTCGTAATTATGCACCGATTTTAGAAGAAGAAGTAGAGATTGCCAGCATGATATTAAAAAGAGCAAGTCAAACCGTACAGTTTGACGAGGAGTTTATTCAATTAAGTCCTCGTGAATTTCAACTTCTAGATTTTTTAGTGAAAAACAAAGGACAAGTTCTTTCTCGAGATATTATTTTAGACCGGGTATGGGGATATGAATCAGATGTTTCAATTAAAACGATTGATGCGACGGTTAAACTTTTGCGAAAAAAACTAGAGAAATTTAACAAACAGGATCTTATTCAAAGCATTCGCGGAGTAGGCTACAAAATTGAAAGCTAAACTCCTTACAAGAGCTAAACAGAAAGTAAAACAAAAAGTAAAGCAAGATTTATTCAGCCAGACGCAAAATCGTTTAACATTCCGATATAGCGCATTACTAATGCTGTTTCTGCTATTATTCGTGTTTATTGTTTATGCATTGGTATATGTGGTTGTATCCAACAGTCAGCAGCAAAACTTAAATAGCATGCTAAAGCAAGAGTCCCGAATTGTCCAAAGCATCTTAATTAAACAAGCGATAAACAGCTCGAATCAACAGTCAAAAGAAGAGTACAAAAACATTGTCGTAGCCGGTGAAGATCAATTTTTTTATTACGTAATCAGTCCTGAAGGGGACCTTATTATGGGAAACGAAGCGAGCGAGCGGCTTCGCTCTAACTTATTAAATTTAATTGATGGCTGGATCCCTATTGAAAATGAAGTGAGGAAAGAACGAATAAAAGCCCCGCGCCCTAGTTTCGAACATATTGAAGGAGTAAAAGGGCAAAACGGGGAAGGCAAAATAGATATTGATTTGATGATGGCGGGTGAACCTATTTTTTATAAAGGTCAATTTTTAGGGATGCTTTATATTGGAAAAGACGTTTCATTTCTTTATCAGCTGTTAAAGTGGCTCCTTATTATTATGTTAAGCCTTACCGTACTGTTTGTAGGAGTAGCCATTTATATCAGCCGCTTAATGTCAAAACGGGCTATGGTTCCAATTGAAACAGCTTTCCAAAAGCAAAAAGAGTTTGTGGCGGATGCATCCCATGAGTTAAGAACGCCGCTTAGTGTTATGCTTTCTTCTATCAATGCTTTAGAAATGCAGGAGGAAGTAACAGAAGATCCTTTTTCTAAAAAATTAATCAATAATATGAAAGCTGAAGTAAAGCGGATGACGAGTCTCGTCAGTGATTTGCTTACGCTTGCACGTTCAGACTCTAATAAAGTAGAAAAAGCAATGATGCCCTTTGATATTACAGATGCGGTGCAAAAGGTAATGGAATCCGTTGAAACTCTAGCGGTTTCTAAACATATTGATTTGCAGCTGGATACACCGGAAAAATTAGTGGTAACTGGAGATCAAGAGCGTCTAACTCAGCTGATTTACATTTTGTTAGATAATGCGATTAAATATAYGACTCCTCATGGAAATGTCAACATTCAAGTAGTTCAGCATGGAAGTGAATGCATATTAAAAGTACGTGATACGGGCGTTGGGATTCATCCAGATGAAAAGGATCGAATCTTTGACCGCTTTTATCGTGCTGACAAATCGCGATCTCGTCAAATGGGAGGTCATGGGCTAGGCTTAGCAATCGCTAAATGGATCGTAGAAACACATAAAGGGAAAATTGACGTAGAAAGTGAACAAGAAAAAGGAAGTACATTTACAGTAAGGTTGCCAATGTCACAAAAAGTGAAAAAGAGTTAAAAGAGGCTGTGACAAAATTAGTTGAAGGAAGATCCGAACGAGTTTGATTCTTGATG
>NZ_JBFULJ010000454.1:0-3083 GCF_056400385.1 Priestia sp. P5_B4 | reverse complement strand
GATTAAGGTTAACAACTTCTATTCCTCCTACTAGTAAGCTCAACTTACGAATAACATTTTTCTATATAATTTTAATGCTTAAAATGGTCCGTAATTGATAAAATAAGCAATCACAACGGCAATTAAACCAATCACATATTGAATAAGGACTAACGGCAACACCCATTTGGCCCACTTTGTCCATGAAATTCCCGCAATCGCTAAACCAGCCATTAATGTTCCAGCTGTCGGGAAGATAATATTTCCAATGCCATCTGCAAAAGAAAAAGATAATACTGCTGTTTGCCTTGTAATATCAAGTAAATCTGCAAGAGGCGTCATGATTGGCATCGTCAGCATCGCATGGCCTGTTCCAGATGCTAAAATAAGATGAATCAGCGCTTGGAAGTTATAGATTCCGATGACGCTTAAATATCCCGGAATATGCTGAATAGCTCCAGATACTTGATGAAGCATAGGGTCTACAATATGTCCTTCATTTAAAACAACAAGAACAGCACGAGAAACTCCGATAACAAGCGCTCCTCCAACTAGTGCTGCTGCCCCGTTTGTAAATGACTTAACTGTATTTTCAACAGAGAGCCTTCCAATAATCCCAATCACAACAGTCAAAATGACAAATAAAGAGGCAATTTCAGTAATGTACCACTTATACTTAATAACGCCAAAAGCAAGAATTACGTAGTTAACAAGAAATGCTGCCATAATCCATTTATGCTTTCTAGTTAACTTGGCATCCGAGTTTAAAAGTTTATTTGCGCTGGTTATGCTGTATTTTCCGTACGTCCCAATAGAAGGACTTTTTTTCACTTTCATCGCATATCGGTAGACAAACCAAACTGAAACAGCGTAAACAACTACAAACAAGATGAGTCGAAAGCCCATTCCAGAAAACATAGGAAGCTCTGCTACTCCTTGCGCAACACCAACTGTAAATGGATTCATAACTGCCGTAGTAAAACCAGCCGATGCGCCAATTAACACAATAGCAGTCCCTGTTAATGCATCGAATCCAAGAGCAAGTGCCAAGGGAATTAAAAGAGGAATATAGGCTAGCGTTTCTTCCGCCATCCCCATTAAAGAACCGCCTACTGCAAAAAATAACATCATAACAGGAATTAATAATTTTTCTCGGGTAGCAAGTTTTTTAGCCATCGTTGTAATTAATACATCTACTGTCCCCGTAGCGCTTAGTACACCAAAGAAACCGCCGATAATTAATACAAAAAAGATAATGTCGGCTCCTTCTACCATTCCTGTATGTATTGCTTTGACCATTTCAAAGAATCCAACAGGTGTAGAATCAATCCATTTAAACGATTGAGGATCTACCGTTGTTCTCCCGTCTACTTCTACACGCGCATATTCTCCAGCTGGCAAGATATACGTTAAAATGGTAGCAATCACAAGAAAGCCTAACAATAAAGCAAAAACGTTTATTTTCCTCTCTTTTTTCCGTACCTGATTTAATGAACTCATTTCCTTTTGCGGTTCACTCATTCTTCTTCTCCCCTTCATTGTGAAATAATAGCTTTAGACAAACATCTCTTTCTTTAAAAGCAGCTTCCTTATCTGCGACTACATATTGCTCCTTTCTTTTGTATTCCTCATATACAGTACAAGCAATTTTCGTGCCAACGTAGAACCGTTTAATTTTCTGAATTATGATATAATTAAATCGTGTTTTAGGTGTTAATTGGGTGTTTTTAAAAAATTAACAGCGCCAATTAAGATGTTGGTTGATAGAAAATCTGGAGCACGAAGCATTAGCTAGTTCTTTTTTTAAAAAGCTGCAAAAAGAAAGATAAAAGAATTTAATCTATAAACATAAAAAAATACTATTTTATTATTGTCTTTTCTTTAAGTAGATTAATACTATARACCTTCAATCTATTTATAAAAGCATTGCGCATAATGAAAGGGTGTTCAAAACAATGACTGTTTATCGTATCGGGGTATTGGGGGGTGATGGCATCGGGCCGGAGATTGTCGATGCCGCAGTTAAGGTAGTTAAAAATGCTTCTTGCAAAGCAGGAGTAAAAATGGAATGGATTTATCTGCCTATGGGATGGGAAGGAATTAAACAATATAACAATCCTCTTCCAGAAGTAACGATAGATGCTTTAAAACATACGCATGGATGGATACTTGGCCCGCATGATTCTGCGGCTTACCCTCTTGAACACAAAGAAAAGCGTAACCCTAGCGGAGAGCTTCGTCACAGTTTAGATCTTTACGCAAATATTCGCCCTGCTAAAACAATGCCAGGTATTAAAAGCGTCGTGAAAGAAGCTGATTTAGTGATCGTCCGGGAAAATACAGAAGGATTTTATGCCGATCGTAATATGTATTCTGGACATGGGGAATGGCAGATTACAAAAGACGTTGTGGTAACATCGGGCGTATTTACGCGAAAAGCCGTAGAAAGAATTGCGCGTGAAGCTTTTGCATTGGCTATGCAGCGTCGTAAAAAAGTAACAATCGTACATAAAGCAAATGTTTTAAGATTAAGTACCGGACTATTTCTAAATGTTTGTCGAGAAATAGCTGAGCAATATCCTGAAGTAAAAGTGGACGACCACCATATCGATGCCATGGCTGCTCATCTCGTACGTCGTGCAGCCGATTTTGATGTCATTGTGACAGAAAACATGTACGGTGATATTCTTTCAGATTTAGCCGGCGAGCTTGTAGGAAGCTTAGGATTAGCCCCTTCTCTTAATGCAAATGAACATATCGCTATGGCACAAGCAGCTCATGGTTCTGCGCCAGATATCGCAGGTTTGAACATAGCAAACCCAACCGGTATTATTTCTTCAGCAGCCATGCTACTGAAATGGTTGGCTGAAAAACATGCGGATCACAAACTTACAGAAGTGGCTGCTACAGTAGAACACGCACTTTATCAAACGCTCCAAGCTGAAGTGAAAACGAAAGATTTAGGCGGACATGCCTCTACGTCGGAGTTTACAGAAGCTATTTTAGAAAAAATAAAATCCATGTAAAATTAACAGCAATTTATCCATTCTATAGAGGTGATCATAATGAAAAAAAGAAAGATTATTATGGACTGTGATCCAGGT
>NZ_JBFULJ010000453.1:0-3087 GCF_056400385.1 Priestia sp. P5_B4 | reverse complement strand
TCATGCATGTCATTCATTGTAACAAGAAGTTTATTTAATAAGTTCAGCGTTGAAATATGGATAGCCGTTGGAAATACATCATTTGTTGACTGAGACATATTCACATGGCTGTTAGGACTTAATTTACCATATTCCCCTTTATTATTTCCCATAATTTCAAGAGCACGGTTCGCAATAACTTCATTGGCATTCATATTCATTGATGTTCCTGCTCCGCCTTGAATAGGATCAACAATAAAGTATTCATGCCACTGACCTGCTAAAATCTCATCAGCAGCTTGAACAATTGCATTTCCAATACCTTCATATAAGCGCTTTGTATCCATATTTGCAAGCGCTGCCGCTTTTTTCACAATAGCAAGCGCTTTAATCATTTCTTCATGTACTTTATAACCCGTAATCGGAAAATTTTCTACGGCACGTGCGGTTTGTACACCGTAGTATACGTCTGCTGGGATTTGTTTTTCTCCTAGAAAATCAGCTTCTGTACGATATCCTGCTGTTTCTTGTTTCATAGCTGTACCTGCTTTCTTTTTTAATTAATATCTTCTGCAATCGATGTTTCCATTATCTTTTTAACTTGGTGAGGATCTTTGGTTTGTCCGAGCACCCACATTAATTTAGGAACAATGGCTTCTGTGTTCATGTTTTTTGAGCGAACGACGCTGTCATGATTAATCATTCGGCCTACTTCATAAATGCCCATGTCTTCTCCTTCTTCAAGACACTGAGTCGTAATGACAACGGATACACCGTGGTTTGTTAACTCAACAAGCTTGGCTAAAATGTTACGAACTTGAAATGGAATGCCTCCACTTCCATAGCTTTCAACAACAACGCCTTGATATACATCCTTTAATCCATCGAAAAATTCGGGTTTAATGCCGGGAAACAGTTTAACAACCGCTACATCCGTACAAAGAGATGTATTAACCACCAACTCTTCTTTACTAGAGCGAACGGATTTTGTATATTCCACCGTATTATCATGGATAGACGCCACGTATGGGTAATTAATGCTTTCAAATGCATCATAGCTTTTTGTACGAAGCTTAATTGCTCTTGTACCTTGAATCACACGACCGTCAAAGACTACATAAACTCCGCCTGTTTCTTCACATGCAAAGCGAATCGCATCTGCAATGTTGCGCTTCGCGTCCGTTTTACTAAATGAAATAGGAATTTGAGATCCGGTAATCGCAATTGGTTTTTTAGAATGCTGAAGCATGTAAGAAAGAGCTGCCGATGTGTAGGCCATTGTATCAGTTCCATGGGTAATAACAAAACCATCGTATTCATTATAATGCTCTTCAATCGCTTTTGCCATCTCTATCCAACATTCTGGCTGCATATTTGTACTATCAAGATTCATAAGAGATTTGCTGTCAATTTGACAGTGTTCATTTAAATCAGGTATGTAGCTTAGTAATTGATCTGGCTCCATTCCAGGAACAAGTCCATTTTCACCTTCAAGTGAAGCGACCGTTCCACCAGTTGATAACAATAATAGTTTTTTCAAAACCGACATCCCCTTTGCTTAATTTTTGTAAAAAAACCTGACAATCTATCAAATAAATTATATTCATTTCGCGTACTTCACCTGTAATTATAGTAACCAAAAATCAATAAATCAAGAGAAAAATTATTCGTTTCGCGTACACTTTTCTCTGCAGCAATGATATAATGAATAAAAATGTAAATTAGCTCACGGTTGGATTACAAAGATCTGCGCGCGAGCTGAATGCCTCGGTTTTTTACATACTACACCTACAAAGGAGCGTCATGAATGTTAAGCAGATTAGCTCAACTCAGGAAAGAAAAAAAATGGTCTCTTCAATATACAGCTGACCAGCTTGAAATTGCTAAAAGCACCTACGCAGGATACGAATCTGGCTATCGTCGTCCTTCTCTTGAAGCACTCGTTACAATCGCAGAACTATTTGATACATCAACAGACTACTTGCTAGGTAAGGAAAAAGAACCTCACTCTCTTTCAGATGCACCCATCGAATTAACATCGCCTCAAACTCATACGATTACGGTCGACGGTGCGGAACTATCTCAAGAAGAAATTCAGCAGCTGACGGCTTTTATTCGTGCTAAAAGACAAATTGAAAAAGAAACTGCACCTTCTTCAATTTAAAGAAGATTAGAAGCAGGGTGCTTCTAATCTTCTAGCTGCATTTCTAAATACCCTACTACTTCTTTTGTTATTTCCTCTTCTGTTTCTTCCAGCAGCTCGCCGGTTATCTTGCTGCCTGGGAGCTTCCTCGAAGAACGGATGCCCCAAAACGTGCGTACACAGTGCCAGATAGGAATAAAAAGACTGTCTAAAAACTCATCTTTTTCCAAAATACCCACTTGAATAGTGGTGTGGTAACCGGGCTGAAAAGCATTTTTCCCTTCACGGATCACACCTACAGAAATCTCCATCCCTTTTTTTTCAAAAGCTTCTTTATATTGTGCATATATTGATTTGAGAAGTTCTTGCATAGATCTTTCAACTGTATGTATATGTTGTTCTAACTGCGGCGTAAATTGTTTTGCGGTGTATTCCATCTATCTCCCTCTTCTTTCGGTTCCCTATCCCTTATTTTAGCGACTTTCATTTTATTGTATCATAAGAAAAGCTTTTATCTGTCTAGCAGAAAACCCCGCTTTTTTATAGAAAAGCGGGGTTCATACGTACCTTTACGAGCAATAGCTTACATTGCTTTGTCTTGTTTAGAAGATGATTTTAATTTTTTATTTTTAGTTGGATCTGGCTCATTAGAAGACATGATGATATTTCCTTCGCCGTTGCACACTTTGCACTTTATAAATCCAAATTTCTTACCGGCTCCTTGGCATTGTGGACAAACATATCGAATTGGCATAAACTGTACCTTCCTTCTTTCTAATTTATACCTGCGCCTTGAAAGCGCCTGTGGCTAGTTTATAATTTTATTATAAGTTGTACAATCCACCCTATCAAGACGTGCCAAATTGCACATCTTTAATGGCAAGAAATCCTTCCTTTCTAAAATTCACCTGAAAAATGAGTCGATAGACAGGAAAATTTCTTTTCATGTCAAAAGGCAATACGTC
>NZ_JBFULJ010000452.1:0-3090 GCF_056400385.1 Priestia sp. P5_B4 | reverse complement strand
CTTAGAAACATTATCTCGTTTGTCTACGTTATTAATGGACGAATCGTTCCGAAAAACGTTGCTAACAGCATCATCAATTGATGAAGTCATTAAAGCAATTGATGATAAAGAGACTGAAAATGAAGCGCCGGAAGAGGAAGTAGATACAGCTTCAGATCAATTAGTGCTTGCTGTAACGGCTTGTCCAACGGGAATTGCCCACACATATATGGCAGCGGACAGCTTAAAAGCAAAAGCGAAAGACATGAATGTCACGCTAAAAGTTGAAACAAACGGTTCCAGCGGGGTTAAAAACGCGTTGACGAAGGAAGAAATTGAAAACGCTACCGCTATTATCGTTGCAGCGGACAAGCAAGTAGAAATGGAACGTTTTGCAGGTAAAAAAGTCATTCAAGTTCCAGTAGYTGAAGGAATCCGCAAACCTGAAGAATTAATTAACCGCGCGTTAAAAGGAGACGCTCCTGTATACAGCGGCGGCGGTGGCAGCAAAGAAGGCGGAGAAAGTAAAGGATCAGAGCGTACAGGGTTTTACAAGCACCTAATGAGCGGTGTATCCGCAATGCTTCCGTTTGTTGTAGGGGGCGGGATCTTAATTGCCATTTCATTTATGTTTGGCATTCACTCAGCAGAGCCGAAAGATCCGACGTACAATGCATTTGCAGCGGCACTAAAAACAATTGGCGGAGATAATGCATTCTTCTTACTAGTACCAGTACTAGCAGGGTTTATTGCAATGAGTATTGCTGATCGTCCTGGTTTAGCTCCCGGTATGGTTGCAGGTCTTTTAGCAGCTTCTGGCGGAGGCGGTTTCTTAGGTGGTTTAATCGCTGGTTTCTTAGCAGGTTATGTAGTAGTGGGGTTAAAGAAATTATTCAGCGGTTTACCGCAAGCGCTTGATGGAATTAAGCCAGTTCTTCTTTATCCGCTATTTGGGATTTTTATCTCAGGATTGATTATGCTTTATGTTGTAAATGAGCCAGTTAGTGCAATTAACAAAGGATTAACGCACTGGTTAAGTGGATTTGGTACAGGCAACTTAGTATTATTAGGTATTATCTTAGGCGGTATGATGGCGATTGATATGGGTGGTCCTATTAATAAAGCGGCCTTTACATTTGGTATTGCAATGATTGATGCTGGAAACTATGCACCACACGCAGCGATTATGGCAGGCGGTATGGTTCCACCATTAGGTATGGCTATTGCGACAACTGTGTTCAAAAACAAATTTACTCGCCAAGAGCGCGAAACAGGTAAAACGTGTTATATAATGGGTCTTTCATTTATCACAGAAGGTGCGATTCCATTCGCAGCAGCTGACCCAGGCCGTGTGATTCCCGCATCGGTTATCGGTGCTGCAGTAGCAGGTGCTTTAACAATGATGTTCCACATCGGTTTACCAGCACCACACGGCGGCGTATTCGTTATCGGAATTGTACAAGGAAATCCTCTTTTATATGCACTAGCAATTTTAATTGGTGCAATTGTAACAGCGGTCCTTGTAGGTGTATTAAAAAAGCCAAAAGCAGAATAACACAAAAAGACTGATTTTACATGATGTAAAATCAGTCTTTTTGTGTTTTTGTGGTAGACATTTGTTCTTTATGGGAGTACAATTACGGTAGTATTCCTTTAATTTTTAGAAAAGTTAGATAGATAAGCTTTTCTACTTGATAAAATATGGTACAATAATCGAATATTAAAAACAAAGTAAGGAAGTGTCTCAAACATGAAGGTTGCGAAGTTTGGCGGGAGTTCAGTTGCAAGCGCAGAGAAATTTAAACAGGTTGCGCATATTGTAACGTCTGATAAAGAGAGAAAGCTGGTGGTTGTATCAGCTCCGGGCAAGCGATACGGAGAAGATACAAAAATGACAGATTTGCTAATCGCACTTTCTGCCAAAATACAGCTTGGAGAAGATTACGTCGATGAGTTTGGGCAAGTAATTGATCGCTATCGTGAAATCGTTGTGGACTTGTCTATGCCAGAAACGATTATTACTGACATTATTACGAATTTACAATCACTTATTGATTTACATAAAAACGATCCATTTCGCTTATTAGACTGCCTAAAAGCAAGTGGAGAAGATAATAACGCAAAGGTAATGGCTGCTTATTTAAACCATTTAGGTTTTGAAGCTCATTATGTAAATCCAAAAGAAGCAGGTATTTTTGTTTCTGATGAACCCGGAAGAGCAAGAGTGCTTCCACTGTCTTATGAAAAATTACCGCACCTAAGAGAGCGTTCGGGCATTTTGGTGATTCCAGGATTCTTTGGCTACTCTGAAGAAGGGAACATGGTTACATTCTCGCGCGGTGGGTCAGATATCACAGGCTCAATTGTAGCAGCGGGAGTAAAAGCTGATTTGTATGAAAACTTTACCGACGTAGATGCTATTTATAGCGTAGATCCAAGACTTGTGGAAAAGCCTCATGAAATGAAAGAAGTGACATACAGAGAAATGCGTGAACTATCCTATGCAGGTTTTTCTGTCTTCCATGATGAAGCGCTAGAGCCGGTTTATAAACTAGGCATTCCTGTATGTGTAAAGAATACAAATAATCCTGAAGCAAAGGGTACATTTATTGTAGCTGAGCGTCCTCACGGCGATACGCCGGTAGTTGGAATCGCTGGGGATAAAGGTTTTTGCAACATCCACGTGAGCAAATACTTATTAAACCGTGAAATTGGTTTTGGCAGAAGATTGCTTGGAATTTTAGAGGATGAAGGTATTTCATACGAACATACCCCTTCAGGAATTGATAATATCTCTGTCATCATGCGCGAGCATCAGCTTACGCCAGATGTGGAAAAGCGTGTATTTGCTCGAATTGAAAAAGAACTTGAAGTGGATGAAATCTTTATTGAACGTGATCTTGCTATGGTTATGGTAGTAGGAGAAGGAATGAATAGCACAGTAGGAATTGCTGCAAAAGCTACAGAAGCTTTTGCTCGTGCTGAAGTGAATCTTGAAATGATCAACCAAGGTTCTTCTGAGGTGAGCATGATGTTTGGTGTGAAAGCAGATGCTTTAGATCGTGCTGTTCAAGCTCTTTACAATACGTATTTTAACAGCATGTACAGTAT
>NZ_JBFULJ010000451.1:0-3092 GCF_056400385.1 Priestia sp. P5_B4 | reverse complement strand
ATTTAATGCTAATGATGTAGATAATTAAATTTTATTCTTAAACAACAAAAAGCTCTGATCAAAGAGCTTTTTGTTGTTTAATTACCGATAAGTTACATTAGGGTAGCTAAAAATGTATACTTTTACGGACATCTAATTCTATTCTGTTTTAAAAAATTAAAGGAATAAAGTTAARAAWTTTATTKGAATTAATGAAATTACTTTAACGAAAYTCAAACGAAAGGTTAATTAATACTTTTWATSAATTAATTTACTTTTAATTKATTTTTAACCATATTTTAATGATTCACTATAMTKATTGGATTATAATGGAATYACCAAAGTGATTATCCTTCTTTCAACTTGCTTTCTATCTAAAGCAAGTCTTTTTATTTATCGGAGTGAAAATGMCTARAATGATATAGGTTRCACCKTATCMAYATATTTCATTMRTAATCAGAYTAAAATATRTTTCAAATATACAGAGAAACGCTCTCTGAGGGAATKAACTTTGGTTTTACATATAATAAATRGTTCGMCKYAAATTTSAGCAAKTTARAAGCTYTTATKTTCTTCTTATTATTGATTTTGAAAMRCTYGCTTTTTRAAATTAGTTAMCCTARTGTCACTCTCAAKAASTAWAAACGCYTTTCATCAAGAAGTRTTTATAAYGTGSTATWTTTAATAAACTTCATTTCTATATACAAWCCAAAAGTTAATAACATATATACTGATAAAGAATGGAAATAGGAGAGGATAWTCTTGACTAAAAATCATCCATATTTAGATGAGAAAGTTATGACTATAAAAATCGTTACTGAAATGACAGGTTTATCAGAAAGACAAGTTCGTTATTATGAAGAGCGAGAGCTTATTTTYCCAAAACGAAACTCTTCAGGTACCCGAATGTATTCCTTTTCCGACATTGAAAGGTTAATGGACATTGCAGAAAAAATTGAAGATGGYGTTMGAACACGRGAAATGCGTAAGGATTTATTTTAAAGTAGGTAAATTTGATTTGTTCTTTTAGTCTTTGCTCATGTTTACTCCATCCGTATCACCAATATTCACTGGATTATTTATATACAATTTTTTTATAAGTGTATATTATGCATCCCATTATCATTTAGCCTAAATAGAAACATTGATACATAAAGAGTGTATAAAAATTTGCATATGCTATAAAAATGACTCTGTTAGAACTCTTACTCCCATAAGGGTTCCTTTTTGGGTTGTGTTCCGGAAATCTCTATTATGTTAATTAATTTTTCTCGTCTTATAAAAGACTTCTTTGACAGGAATCTAATTATCTTATAACGAATTACTAAAAAGATTTTATACAAAGAAAAGGAGGAATTTATTTGATCGTAAACATCAAAGAATACGAATTGCCTCATGCAGATTCAGGGCCTTATGGGATTACTTCAGGAAAAGACGGCGCACTTTGGTTTACCCAACATAAAACCAATCAAATTGGGCGAATGACTGTAGAGGGTAAGGTGAAGCATTTCAATATCCCTACTATTAATGCCGGGGCACTATCCATTATTTCTACGACTCAGGGTGACATTTGGTTTGCGGAAAATAAGGCTAATAAAATTGGAAAACTAACAATAACAGGAGAGATTATGGAATATGTCCTACCTAACCCAGATTCAGCACCTTTTGGAGTAACTGAAGGACACAATGGAGACATTTGGTTCACAGAAATGGATGGAAATAGAATAGGACAAATTTTACCATCAGGTGAAATAATCGAGCATGATCTACCCCAGCCTGGTTCCTACCCTTCTTTTATTGTGGCAGGTTCTGATAGTGCTCTATGGTTTACTCTAAATCAAAGTAATCAAATAGGGCGTATTACGCTAGAAGGAGAAGTAACTACATATCAGTTACCTACAGAACAAGCTGGGCCTGTAGGGATTACAAATGGTCCGGATGATGCACTTTGGTTTGTAGAAATTAACGGCAATAATATTGGGAGAATTACCACTTCTGGAATTATAAATGAGTATTCTATTCCTACCCCGAATGCTCGTCCGCATGCAATTGTAACAGGTCCCGATAATGCTTTATGGTTTACTGAATGGGGAAGCAATCAGATAGGGCGTATTACCATGAACGGAGAAATTACGGAATATCCTATTCCTACAGCAAATGCGGAGCCACATGGTATCGTAGTCGGATCTGATCAAGCCTTATGGTTCGCAGAGGAATGTAATAAGTTAGGTCGATTAAGTTTTGCTCACAAACCATGAGAGGCAGTGAATATTTATGGAATCGAACAAAGCACACGGCCCAGATCCTACAGATAAATATCCGATTAAAGGAAATGGTGTTGTACAATTCATTAAAAATACAATTACTAGGCCAAATATTATCGTAGGTGATTATTCTTATTACGATGCAAGAAAGGGAGAATCCTTTGAGGATCAAGTATTGTATCATTATGAGTTCTTTGGTGATCGACTTGTTATAGKGAAATTTTGTGGCCTAGCTCCAGGCGTAACGTTTATTATGAATGGAGCAAATCATAGAATGGATGGCTTCTCAGCTTATCCGTTCAATATCTTTGGGCAAGGTTGGGAAAAACATACACCAACGCTAGATCAATTGCCGTTTAAGGGGGATACGATAATTGGAAATGATGTCTGGATTGGAATGGACACGGTCATTATGCCCGGAATTAATATAGGTGACGGTGCCATTGTAGCAGCCAAGTCAGTTATTACAAAGGATGTGGAACCCTACACGATTGTTGGAGGAAATCCTGCACTAAAAATCAAAGAACGTTTCCCAGAACAAATTATTAATAAATTATTAGAAATTAAATGGTGGGATTTAACTATTGATATTATTTCTACCCATATTGATGTAATAGTTAATGGAGACATAGACAAGCTAGAAAAATTGAAAAATCACAATTAAGAAAGGACAATTATCTATAATTTCTATTAGGTTAACTAAAAATGTGTAGGGTACACGAATGAAAAAACACGAAGGTCTTTTGATAAATAGAGAGAATTATACCATGAGGAGGAGATTGAATTGAAGCTGCTACAAATCAGACTATTAGTTAATGATTTTAAAAGGAGTACTGAATTCTATAAAGA
>NZ_JBFULJ010000450.1:0-3095 GCF_056400385.1 Priestia sp. P5_B4 | reverse complement strand
AAATAATAAGCGATGAATTTATTGCTTGTTTTAAGGGAGCTAAGTGCCTCGTTGTTCTATGCGAACAAGATATTGCAAAAGCTTTAGGACAAGCACTAGCTAAACAGAGGAAAGAGTTAGAAATTATTTGTTTAGATCAAATTGATTTTACACACGGAGATTACATCGATCTAGGGTTACCAGTAGCCGGAGAAGCGATCTCCGTTTCCGTTAAAACGCTCGCTTTTTCATCATAATCAGCTGAACACACAAGGAGGAAACGATGTTTAAAACTACACGAATGTTAGGAGAAACATTTTCATTTTATAGCTTAAAAGAAATCATGGCCAAAGCAAACGAAGAGCGTTCTGGAGATCAGCTCGCAGGAGTTAGCGCTGAGTCAATGAAAGAACGAATGGCAGCAAAGCAAGTTCTAGCTGATATCACACTTGCTGATATTCGAAATTACCCGCTGCTCAGCGCAGATGAAGACAACGTCTCGGCATTAATCGAAAGTCAGATTGATTCATCTGTTTACGACATTATTAAAAATTGGAAAGTAGGGGATTTAAGAGAATACATTTTATCCGATCAGCATAGCGGAGAAGACCTTCTTGCACTTAGCAAAGGATTAAGCAGCGAAATGATTGCGGCAGCTACTAAAATTATGTCCAATTTAGATTTAATTCAAGGAGCTGCCAAGATAGAAGTGCAAACTACTTGTCAAACGACTATCGGCCAAAAAGGAGTATTGGCTTCTCGGGCCCAGCCTAATCATCCTTCAGATAACTTAAAGGGAATGAGAGCATCTCTATACGAAGCGTTAAGCTATGGAATTGGAGATGCGGTTATCGGAATTAACCCTGTTATTGATACAACGGATAATATTTACGCGCTTTTAAATGAAACAAAAAATATAATCAACGAATGGTCAATTCCTACTCAAAACTGTGTATTATCACACGTAACGAGTCAAATGAGAGCAATTGAAAAAGGAGCATCAGCAGACTTGATTTTTCAAAGTTTAGCAGGTACAGAAGCTGGTAATGATTCATTTGGAATTTCACTGTCTATGCTTGATGAAGCGACAACGCTAATTCATGAAAAAGGAACGGCAAAAGGTCCAAACCGCTGGTATTTTGAAACAGGACAAGGTTCTGAACTGTCAGCAGAAGCTCACCATAACATTGATCAAGTAACGCTCGAAGCTAGATGCTACGGCTTAGCTCGTCACTACAAGCCTTTCTTAGTTAATACAGTTGTTGGATTTATTGGACCTGAATACTTATATAACAGCAAACAAGTTCTACGAGCTGGGTTAGAAGATCATTTCATGGGTAAAATGCACGGCCTGCCTATGGGAGTAGACGTATGTTACACCAACCACATGGATGCTGATCAAAATGATATGGATAATTTAAGTATGCTTCTGGGAACAGCTGGAGTGAACTTTGTCATAGGAGTGCCCATGGCTGATGACTGCATGCTAAACTACCAGTCTCTTAGTTATCATGACATTGCAACAGTACGTAATGTGTTAGGCCGTACCCCAACGCCGTTATTTCAAAAGTGGCTTGAAGATCAGCGTATTATGGACAACGGGCGCTTTACATCTAGAGCCGGAGACCCAACTATTTTTATGAATTTGATTTAAGGAAGGTGCTTACTATGATACCAAAGTCAAATCGCGATCAGCTTGAAACACTTAAACAATTTACCCCTGCCCGCATAGGTGTCGGCCGTACAGGAACAAGGCCGCTAACAAAAGACGTTTTATCTTTTCGCACGGATCATGCTGCAGCCGTAGACTCTGTATATGGAGTAGTTTCAGAAGATATTTTAGCCGAGTTTAACCTTTTCTCTGTGAATACACGCGTGGAGTCAAAAGAACATTATTTAAAACGGCCGGATCAAGGAAGGTTATTAGCAGATAACGCTAAGAAAGAAATTTTCAAAAACTGCGTGCGGCAGCCTGATGTACAAGTAGTAGTCTCAGATGGACTGAGCGCCAAGGCAATCGAAGAAAACATAAGCGACGTGTATCCAGCTTTAATTGACTCCCTGCAGTCATATGGACTTCATATCGGGACTTCATTTTTTGTAAAAGGGGGACGGGTTGCGTGTATGGATGAAGTTGGCGAGATCATAAAACCAAAAGCACTTGTGCTATTGATTGGAGAGCGACCTGGACTGGTCAGTGCTGAATCCATGAGTGCTTACATGTGCTATGAACCTAGCAAAGGCAAAAAAGAGTCTGATCGTATGGTTATTTCTAATATTCATAAAAGAGGGACGCCTCCTATTGAGGCATCCGCACATATCGGTACCATGATTGACAAAATGATTAAGCAGCAAACAAGCGGTGTACATCTTATTGTCTAAACATCAAAAGGAGGAGAACGTATGACGTTACAAAAACAATTGAAACCTATTCATTTATGGGCTATTTCAGTGGGCATGGTTATTTCAGGACAATACTTTGGGTGGAATTACGGGTTTGAACAAGGCGGGATTATTGGGCTTGCAATTGCAACCTTAATTGTAACTGTGTTTTACACAACGTTTATGTTTAGTTATGCAGAGCTTTCAACATCTATCCCGCAAGCCGGTGGACCTTCAGCTTATGCAAGAAGAGCACTTGGACCTTTTGGGGGATATATCGCAGGAATTGCCTGCTTGCTTGAATTTATTTTTGCTCCTCCTGCTATTGCAGTGTCAACAGGAGCATACCTGCATTTTCTCATTCCAGCCGTTAACCCTGTATATGCAACGGTAGGTGCCTTTATTTTCTTTGTTTTATTAAATTTAATCGGGGTAAAAGAAGTAGCGGTGATTGAGCTTACAGCTACCATTGTTGCACTAATTGGTTTATCTATTTTTTATGTAGCTGGTTTGCCTCATGTACAAACATCAAATATTTTTAATGATCATTCATTTATTAACGGGCCAACAGGGGTACTAGCAGCTATTCCATTCGCTGTTTGGTTCTATCTGGCAATAGAAGGTGGAGCAATGGCAGCGGAAGAAGTGGAAAATCCTAAGAAAAACATTCCTAAAGGATTTATTGGAGCGATTATTACTCTAGCAACCGCAACGTTGTTTACACTATTTGTAAC
>NZ_JBFULJ010000449.1:0-3098 GCF_056400385.1 Priestia sp. P5_B4 | reverse complement strand
TTCAATTGCTTTTAATTTCACTTCTACTGGATAGCTAACTCTTCTTCCCATAGAAAAAACACCTCCAAGTTATTGTTAGGTACTACATACCCGTTTTTTACTTAAAGGTGTTTTTTTATTTGTCTCACTCTATGGGGTCAGTCCCTATGCAAGTGGGCTTTTCATGTTCATCAATTACTTACAAATATGACTCCTCTTTAATTTCGATTGAGCTTAGGAGTTTTTGGATTTTTTACTGTGAATCAAGTTAGATAGATAATGAGAGGAATTTCTTTCTGCTTAGTTGGTAGGAGAAATGTTTAAGGTGATCAAAATCATTTTGAGAAATGATTGATTGTTGATTTAAAGCATTTTTTATATCTACTAACATACATAAGTCGTGTAATTCATGATCAGTGAAGATGTCTTGAAGAAGATTTAACCTGAATAACAAGGGGAGATTATCGCAAAGTTGAGTTCCACCTTCCGCGAAAAAAATTTGTCGCCATAAATGCCCATAATGCGTGGTCATTTCTTTTTCTATTATGCTGACAAGTGATATTTCAATATCAAACAGCAAGACATACGATTCAAATAAGATCTCTTTCTTCATTCACATGCCACCTTTTATAAGATTTTAAAAGTAGTCAAACTACATTTACCACAGAGTTCAAGCTAAATTTGATTATGTAGTATAGAAACACCTTTCATAACAACTACTTTGTTCCTTATCTTCTACATACATCATCCTTATTTGTTTGCCTGTAACATAATATCTGAAAACACCTCTCTTTYGAGCTAATTATACATATTGGAGAATTTACGATTAACTTTATAGAGTGGCTTAATCGTAAGGTCACCTTCTTCTTAAATGTCAATCTCACCTAATTCTTAAAATAGYACATTTCATTACTATTTACCTTCATTTTGTTACTTATCTTTACATATAACATGACTTTTTTCACYTTTATWAGTAAAAATATTCAAATTATTTATATTAACRKATGGTTTCRTGTAGTAAAATTAATTTTGCTATAAATGAACAATAMARATGAAAATAYATTTATCAAAAGGGGATAAAAYAWTGAAAAGTCGTGTTATTAARATTGTCTCTTCKCTAGCTATAGGAATRGGGRTTRCTSYRGCTCCAGCTTCATCYTACGCAGCAACACCTAAAACCATGAAAGTACACTACATTGATGTAGGTCAAGGAGATAGTATCTATATTAAAGCTCCTAATGGTGAGGACATTGTTATTGATGGTGGAAACAAAGGAAAAGGAAGCGCAGTTGTAAGTTATTTAAAAAAGCAAAAAGTCGATGATATAGAGGTCTTAATTTCTACTCATCCAGATGCCGACCATATCGGTGGATTAGATGAAGTCATTAATGCATTTAAAGTAGAAAATGTCTATGCACCGAAAGTAAGCAATAATACACAAGCATACAAAGACTTTTTAAATGCTGTTAAAAAGAAAAAATTAACGATTAAAACGGCACAAGCAGGCGTAAAGCTACCTGTTAAAGATGTAAATGCTCAAATTGTAGGGCCCACCAAAACATATGCCAACAGTGATTTAAATGACTGGAGTGCTGTTGTACATATGGCTTAYAAGAAGAATACATTTTTATTTACAGGTGATGCTGAAACAAAAGCAGAAGCAGAYATGATTAAGGCGAAGAAAACAYTRCGTGCAGATGTACTTAAAGTAGGWCATCATGGMGCTAAAACGTCTACAAGTAAGAAYTTCTTAGATGCTGTAAARCCTAAGTATGYGGTYATCAGCGTGGGTAAAAATAGTTATGGACAYCCTACTTCTCAAGTYGTGAACTTACTAAAARRTTCTAAAGCAAGTATTCTRCGAACAGACCAAAGTGGTACGRTTATTATCACWGGTGATGGAACATCTTATTCTRTTAAAAAATCGAGGTAATTATGAAAAAGATAAAAGGTATTATTGATCGATTTGAAGAGGGTTTTGCTGTTGTTGAAATTGAAGGAACGACAAAGGATTATCCTAAGAGTCTCTTTCCAAAAGAAACACAAGTTGGAGATGTCGTTTACATTATAGGGGACAACGTAACAGTTGATAAAAATGAAACGAAAAAACTTGCAAAAGAAATTGAAGATTTAATGAATGAAATTTGGGAAGATTAAGGTCCACTACTAGATGTATACACAGCGATATGGATACGATATGAATCAAAAAGCCGAGAGTCATCTTTTCGGCTTTTTTGTTATGATATGTTATGGAACTAGAAGGAGAATTTTCACTGATACCCTGTTTTATGCGCACCTGATTGGGCAAGTATAATAGACGACTTATTCCTTCTTCCCAGAAAGATAAAGTCGTCTACACAATTTTTTCATTCACTATGGTTTACCCTCTCATTTCACGTTTTTATTTATAAATTTATTGGTTTATATGTTCCTGTTCTAATTCGTTTACTACACCTTCCTTGCATTCATTGATGAATAAGTAAGTAAGGTATGAATGTAAGTCAAATTGATTTTCATTAACAAACGTAGAAAAAATGTTTTTATGTTCGCTCACTAGTTTTACCTCCTATATGTAAGTTTCTATTTTTATTGTCCCCCAACTAGTAATCTCTTATACATCTAAATTAACAACATATTTTATAGGAACAGCTATTTTCATTTTTCATTAACCTTAGGTCATGATATTCACATTTACTATCTAAGCTAATTTCGTTATGAGTATTATCAAGGGAAAAAAAGAACCCTTTGCTATAAAGTAGTAAAGGGTTTTCAACTATAACGGAATAGGGGGAATACGTTACTAGTCTAACCATATTTATAGATTAATATACATGGCGGTTTATATTTTATTGTTTATAAAAAGCTAATCATATGAAATGAATATCGTCTACAACTTCATTTAACGTAAAATATATTTTCGGAATACCTTTAGATAGGGTAGCTTTTTTAATAATTAAGATGTATATTATATACATCTTAATTTACCATGGTCACTGCTCTAGAAACATATTTTCCTAAGTAAAAAAATTCATTAATTTAAAGGAGTTAGAACATGGATATGAGTAATATAGCTAAATGGATTCCTGTCCCTTATTTTCAAATTAGGGAAGATGGTACAA
>NZ_JBFULJ010000448.1:0-3100 GCF_056400385.1 Priestia sp. P5_B4 | reverse complement strand
CAATATGTAAGTAATTACCTTTAGTGAAAAGTAAAAAAATTAACAAAAGTACGGGTGAAAGAGCGTAGAACATGTTTTAATAGTAAGAGAAAACAAAATGATTGAAAAGAGCGTGTCGCCTTTATCGAAAATGTTAAATAAAGATTTTGACATGCTGATTTACAGATTATAAAAAGGGTATTAAATCATTGTTAGGAAAATAAATGATAATAGATAAACGGTTTTTATGTCTTCTTCTAGAAAACCTACAATTATTGCAATATTCCCCATGAACAATCGTTGTGTGTTCATTAACGATTAGCGTCCGTGTAGATCATTCATCTCAACATAAAAACACTATAACGATGTGTAGACATGCATAAAACAGAATGGGCAATAGTTCGTACTATACTTTAACATTGTATCCTAGGGGGAGTCAGGATGAACAAAATTAACTTAATTATTGCCGATGATAACGAAGATTCGGTTGAAATTTTAGATTATTTTATAGAACAGCTTCCGGAATTTGAAGTGATTAGCATCTGCAAAGACGGAGAGCAGCTTGTACAGGAAGTGATGGCCAAGAGTCCAGACCTTTTGCTCGTAGACATTAATATGCCTACGATTAACGGTGTAGATGCCATAAAAAAGTGCCTGCGCATTAAGCCGAATTTAAACTTCATTTTTATCACCGGTTACGATGAATTTGCTGTGAAGGCATTTGAGCTGTCAGCACTGGATTACATTGTAAAACCGATTGAAAAAACCAGGCTTTATATGGCGTTAGAGCGGGCAAAAAACTCCATTGGAATTGATAAAAATCAGTCAAAAAAGCCAAGTCAGCAATTAAAAAGACTGCCTGTAAAATTTAATGGATCTACTTATTACATTCCAATTGATCAAATTATTTTTATTGAAAAATCCGGAAAAAAATGTTTGATCTATACTCAATCACGTGTCTATGAGACATATGAAAATATTAGTGATATCTATATGTATTTGAACCCTTCTGTATTT
Source organism: Priestia sp. P5_B4 (assembly GCF_056400385.1). NCBI lineage: Bacteria > Bacillati > Bacillota > Bacilli > Caryophanales > Bacillaceae > Priestia > Priestia sp. P5_B4. Next base: position 2,104 of record NZ_JBFULJ010000448.1, on the reverse strand, counting down.
AGTCAAACACACCGGTCTTATATCGTGAATTTACAGAAAGTTTCGCACATCACACCAAAAAATGAAACATATCTTGTTTATTTTTTAGAAATTGATGAATATGCTCATATCTCAAAATTAAAAATCCAAGACGTTCAAAAACAGCTGCATCAGTTAATGACCAATTAAGAGATGCTGCTGCTTCTAAAATAGCTATGTTGATGAAAGGACGAAGCTTATGCAAGTTTCGTCTATTTCATGTGTCTGCTTTCGGAGCAAATGATCGTAATATAGTTCTTATAAGAAGAGTTAGATAGAAGAAGTAACGTTAAATTGAAAGGAAAGCAAATGATTTCAATTACTGGTCACTATAATGAATTTACCGTATTTCTTGCTGTCATTGTAGGGATTCTTGCCTCTTATACAGCACTTGATATTATGAGCAAAATGATAAAAAAACAGCGGAACAATTATTTGTGGCTTACGCTGTCAGCAATTTCAATGGGGCTTGGAGTGGGGGCGATGCATTATATTGCTATGCTTGCTTATTATGTTCCTGTTAGCTTTCATTTTGATGCTGTACTTTCTGTCCTTGCTTTAATAATAGCGATTAGCGGATCATTAGTTGCGTTTTGGACATTCTGGAAATGGCGCACGTCGATATGGTYAGGGCTTATTTTAGGAAGCAGTATTCTGGGTACGCATTACATTGCCATGGCAGCAATCGAAACAGAAGCACGCATTCATTATGCTCTGCTATCTGTTTTGCTTTCCATCATCATCGCCCTGGTCGTTGCATTTTATGCGATGCACTTGTTTTTTCGCTCGAAAAGCGTGAAAGCTAATCCTTTTCTTAAACTTGTTAGCTCTATTTTACTGGGCATTGGAATTTCAGTTATGCATTTCATCAGTATGTATGGAATGAAGCTGCATATTGCACACTCAGTTGCTAGAAAATGGGGGCAGTGGCTGCCGTATCAAGCGCCATTTTCCAATATTATTGCAAGTATTACAATTACGCTACTCATTGTCTTCCTGCTCGTTGCTGCTTTTAAGCGTCAGGAAGAAGTGAGGGAGAGTCAATTAAAAGAAGAGTATTATCAATCTCTTTTTAACTACAATCCTAATATTGTGTGTGCGGTTGATTTGTACGGCAATATTCAAACGATTAATCCAAAAGGAATCGAGCTAACGGGATACACGTTGCATCAAATGGAGAAAATTCCGTTTCCTTATATGTTTAGAGAAGCTGAACAAGCTGAAGAATATATGTGGAAATCTCTGAACGGAGACTCTGTTTATTATGAGGCAACGCTCATTCGCAAAGATAATCAGCCTGTATATGTTGAAGTAACGCAAATGCCTATTATTGTTCATGATCAAATTAAAGGCAGTTACGTCATCGCCAAAGATGTGACAGACCGAAAAAAGGCTCAACAGCAGCTGTTGGATTTACAAGAAGATTTAAAACGCACGCTTTCACAACAAGATGGCGCTATTTTTAAATTTGTAAAAAACGATAAAGGGTATATTCATACCATGTGCGAAGGAAAAATGGTTCGTGAAATGGGATATGAGGAAATAGATGTTGTTGGTAAAACACTTGAAGAATTTTTGCCTGAATCCTACGCGAAAGAAAATAAGAGATACTATGAGAAAGCATGGGCGGGAGAGAAAGTGTCTTATGAAGTACTTTTGAACGACTTTGCTTACTATACGAAGTTAATACCTCATATCTACAAAGGAGAAGTACAAGAAGTTATTGGTTCTATAGTAGATATTACTGATCTTCACGAAGCAAGAGAAAAGCTGGCTAAAAGTGAAAGCATGTATCGCTCCGTTCTCTCTACAATGTCAGAAGGTGTAGTGTTTCATGACCTTGAAGGAAATCTAATTGCTGCCAATGCCTACGCTGCTAAAATTCTAAACGTGCCTTACGACCAAATGTTATCGGTTAACCCCTTTGGTTTAGACTGGGAAATTATTCATCCTGATGGAACAGCTTTTGCACTGGAAGACATTCCATCTGTTCGATGTCTTCATACAAAAGAACCCGTACGAAACACGGTTATGGGCATTTATTTAAATGAGAAAAAGTTGACTTGGATTTCGGTGAATGCTGAAC
>NZ_JBFULJ010000447.1:0-3101 GCF_056400385.1 Priestia sp. P5_B4 | reverse complement strand
GATCAGGGAGCCTTACACGTAAACCAGCTCGTACAAATTCATCCGTTATCCATCTAAGTCCTTTGATTTTATTCTCTGAAAAAACTCCTTTTAATTCAGATGATGTAATAGCCACTGCTCCGTTTACTTGAATAGCTGTTTCTTTTTTTTGATCCGTTGTTAAATGTTCTTTAGTCTGAACGAGAGGAATATTTACTTCGTGACTAGGTTCATTAAGATGGATAATGAGCTCTCTTAAATCGATTGGTGGAATAAACGAGTTTTGCTTAAAAATCACTTTAGGATCGCTCAAGCGAGAAAGAGCGTTCGATACTTCGAACATAGGCGTAGCTAACAACGTTTTTTTCAAAGGACTTTTCGTAGCATACATCCAGATGTTGTATCTCGTTTCCCGATAACGATCTAAAAAATCCACTGCCGATTTGACAGCGCCATGCTTTAACGCATCGTCCGTTAGAACAAGGAAAGCTAAGTGCCCAAAAAAGATTCTGCGCTGAGAAATTTGATAATATCTAAAAATAGCTTCATCAATGGTTTTCCCTGTTGCATAACCAACTTCTACTTTGACTTGACCCGCGCCAGCACCGCTTGCCTCGGATTTTGCTAACAAACTTAAATTGATGGTTTGCAGGTAAAGAACGTAACGGTTATCTTTAAAATCTACCCCCATTCCTTGTGCATATACCATTTGTTCCGGTTCATTCGTATCCCAGCATCCCGAAAGAAACAATAAAAAAGAGCTCATAATAAGTATAAGTAAATTCCTTATATTCCCTTTCACTAACTTTCTCCTTTTTCGCGTGTGGAATCGCTTGGGTTAAGCATACTAGCTCTTGTTGCTTTTTTACTTTCGGGAAGACGGAAGAGAGATTTTAAAATATTTTTCACGTCTAAACGGGTTGCTAACTCAAAATATGGCACACCAAACGTTCGGATGTTTGTAATATAGATCATGACTAAAAAGATGGAAATAAAAAATCCAAAGAAACCTAAGATGCTGACACAGATAATACAAAAAAAGCGGATCAGTGAAATTGTTCCTATAAGAGACTGATTAGCTAGCGTAAACGTAGCAATTGTAGAACCTGCAATGACAACAAGCATGGCAGGACTGGTTAAACCGGCTCTAATGGCTGCATCACCGATAATAAGCCCTCCAATTACACTGAGGGTCTGCCCGACAGAAGTCGGCAGTCTAAACCCTGCCTCTCGAAACAATTCAAATAAAAGAAGCATTAATATTGCCTCAAGAGAGGTAGGAAACGGAACACCTCTTCTTGCTTCAACAATCGTAGCTAACAGGCTGAGCGGAAGCTGATTTTGATGAAAAGCCGTCATTGCAACCCAAAAACCCGGCAAAAAAGCAGCGATAGAAAGCCCGAAGATTCGAAGAATACGCTCAAAAGAGCTGTATAAATATGTATTTTCTTTATCTTCAGATCCCTTTAATAAGTAAAAAAGGTTAATGGGTGTAACATACGCATATGAAGTTCCATCAATTAATATAATAAACCGGCCATTTAACAGAGATTGAACCGCAAAATCAGGTCTCCCTGTATAAGCGTGTCGAGGAAAAAAGCTATACGGATTTTTATTAATGAGCTCTTCTAACTGTGTTCCGCTGAAAATACCGTCGATATCGATATCTCCTAACTTTTCCATAATTTCGTCAAGTATCTTCTTGTCAGCTACATCTTCCATGTATAAAATGCTTACTTTTGTTTTTGTTCGTTTTCCAATCTCTAAAGAGTTTGTTAACAAGGAAACTGATTTAAGACGCTTGCGAATTAAAGCAATATTGACAGGTAAGTCTTCAATAAAATTATCTCTAGGACCCAATATGGTTACTTCATTTTTCGTTTCTTCTGGGCTTCTTTGAGGACGGTCCGAAATATCGATAGAAACAACTGATTGTGGTGATCCAAAATCAATGAATAATTTCCCGGAAAAAATTTCTGAAACTGCCTGTTCTTCATCTTGAACGATGGAAACTGAGGGAAGATTTAATAATTTTATGACCTTGTCTCCTTCTACTTMACCCTCTAACTTAGCACAGCATTCCTCTAATTTTTTAGGAATCATTTCATATAGCATTTCCGTACTAACTAGACCGGTACAATAAATCATAAGCACTCGTTTGTTATAAAAATAAACGGTCTCGAAGTTAATATCGCTGCATTTTCCAAATAAATCTCTTAACGTACACTCATTGATTATCTGAGCACGAGAAGAACTTTCTTTTAAAAGACTTTCCGCCTCTTGTTTTTTAGAGCTGTAGTCTTTTTTCTTCTTAAAAAATTCCACTCTTATCCCTCCTTGTTTTATGAGAAAATAGAAAGACTATGACTACTAAGAAAAGAGAGAAAGCAACAAATAACCAGAAAGTAGCCGGTATGATTGTAAAAAATAAAAGATTTGAAAAAGCAAAGTCCGTTATAGGAGCCAGCGTACATACAGTAATAACCACTAGAATGAGTAAAAGAAACCTTTTTTGGCCTTTTTGAAACGAAACTAATTCTTTCATAATAAAAAGAAAGGTCGAAATGCGGATAAAGGTACCCGACAACCACTGATAAATAGATAGAAAGTCGATATGCTCTATAAACTTTCCAAGCGATGCAATTCCCCATTCTTCATAGGGAGGGAAACGTTGCTTAGAGGCTTCTACAGGGCCAAATTCAGTAATTGCTCCAATGAGAGGTCCAATCGTAAGGCCTGTTAAGAGAATTGCAGCCACCGCTAAATGCTTATAGCGTATAGGCTGCGGCACTTTGTGCTGCAAAAAGAGCAGCAGCAGCAGCTCTACCATCCCTGATCCTTGAAATACAATACTTTTAATAACAGGAAAATAGCCATTTTCTAAAACAGGCTGCAATAAAGAATAATCTTTAAATTGAAAGTTTGTAAAAGAAACAAAGAAACCTAATATTACAATAAAAAATAAAAGAAATACGTTTACAATACTAATCGTTCTAATACTCGTAGCAGCAAGTAAGCAACAGGTAAAACCAAATAGTAAAACGAGAATAATTAAAGGTGTTCGCTGAAGAAAAATAATATTAATCCACGTAATCGTCTCTCGTAAAGTGACGATCTCCATA
>NZ_JBFULJ010000446.1:0-3106 GCF_056400385.1 Priestia sp. P5_B4 | reverse complement strand
GTTATGGGGCTATCGTACACCCTCCTTTCGAACTTTTACATATTCTATTAATAGGTTTGTAAAAGGAGGAATGACATGGTGTTTTCTTGGCTAGAGATTACAGCCGCAGCCTTTGGACTTTCAGTTATTTTGATAAGTTTTGCATTTTTACCTGAACGCCCATACAAAAGTCTTTATATCCCTCATCAGCTAGTAGCAAAATCTATTTTTCTCTATAAAAAGATTATTCGTTTTATAAATCAATTTCGACAGAAACTTTAGCTCATTTCCTTTCCCTGTTTTTATTCATTGGATATATCCTCCCCCTTTTTAATCAGCGCATTTACAGTAAATAATTTAGTGGTTAAAATAAAGAGTAAAGAAAAAGGATAAGCAGTTTGCAGAAATGGAGTTTCACATGGAAATCAGAGACTTAGAATACTTTATAGAGGTAGCGAATCATAAAAATTTTACAAAGGCAGCGCTGCAAGTTCACTTGTCACAAACGGCTTTAAGTAAAGCCGTCAAAAAAGTAGAAAATGAACTAGGATTTGAGCTTCTTGATCGTTCAACAAGAGAATTAAAGCTAACCGATGCAGGAGAAGTCGTGTATCATCAGGCAACTAAAGCTCTGTCGGTGTTAAAAGACATGCCTCACTTGTTGGGAGATTTAATGAACTTGCAAACAGGGCAAATCAAGATGGGAGTCCCTCCGCTCATCGGGACCTTGTTTTTCCCGAAGATTGCAAAAGCATTTAATGAACAATACCCTAAAGTATCTCTAGAGCTTATTGAATTTGGAGCAAAAAAAATTGAAGCACTTGTGGAAGAGGCTGGTGTAGATATGGGGATTGTTATGCTTCCTCTTACAAGCGGCCATGATGAGCATTTTCACGTATACCCGTTCGTTAAGGAAAGATTTCTTTTATACGCGCATAGAAACCATCCTTTAGCAAAACGTTCTTCCGTCTGGATGAAAGAATTGGAGCATGAAAAATTCATTATGTTTAGTGAAGAATTTACGCTGCACGACCGGTTAATTCAAGATGCTTTAAAATCAGGCTTTGTGCCTTCTATAGCGTATAAAAGTTCTCAATGGGATTTAATTATTGAATTAACAGCGGCAGAACTAGGTATTGCTATTTTACCCGAATCGCTTTATGCCAAAGTGAAAGATCCCAATATTACTACCGTACCTATTGCAGATCCTGAAATGATGTGGGAACTTGGAATTATTCTGTTAAAAGAACGCTACAGTTCATTCGCTGTACGAGAATTGATTAATTTTTTAACCAAAAAACAAATGACAGATAAATTGGGGCTCCTTTAAAAAAGAGTCTGGAACAAAAGTATGTTAGTTGAAGGACAATCCGAACGAGTTTGGTCGAGAATCCAGCTCGTTCGGATTTTTTTAGGATGATGATGAACGCAGGTTTCATGTATGTATTTGCTTCTAGCTGTTGATTGGATAGATTTAGTTATGTCTCCGTTTCTTTTTAGGTGTAATACAAGTTTTATCATTCAACAACCCCTACAATGAATCCATCATAGCCTTTGCTTCCAACAGTTTGTATAGCCGTGGCGCTGATTCGTTTTTCTTGAGCCAGAGCATTCATAAATTGGCGAATTCCCTTTACATTTTCATCTTCACTTTCTGAGTTCACCACATGCCCTTGACGAACAACATTATCACAAATAATCGTACTTCCTCTTTTCGATAATTCTAGAGCCCACTTTAAGTAATTTGGGTTATTCGGTTTGTCAGCATCAATAAAGATAAGATCAAACGGCTCTGTTCCCTTATCCTTTAATACAGCTAATGTATCAAGCCCGGGGCCGACRATGACTTCTACTAAGTGGCTTACTCCCGCTCTTTTTAAATTAGCTCTTGCTACTTCTGCATGCTGAGCGCTTAATTCGAGCGTAATCAGCTGTCCGTCTTTCGGAAGAGCTCTGGCTAGCCAAATCGTGCTGTACCCTCCAAGAGTACCAATTTCCAAAATGCGTTTAGCTCCTTTTAATGAAGCTAACAAATGCAGAAACTTTCCTTGATTAGGCGATACGTCGATGGCAGGTAATCCAGCCTCTTGATTTGCCTTCAATACCTCATCAAGAACAGGGTCAGGTTGTATAAGCTTATCATTCATATAAAGATCCACTTCATTCCAAATTTCATATATAGACATTTCCATACTCCTCCACATAAGTGATAAAAGCTTTATTATTCAAAGATACGAATATGTTTTTCTCATATCCACCTTGTTGCCGTAATCGTTCGTATTATGAATGTGTTCTAGCTTTCTAATAAACTATCCTGCTCGCTCTTAAAAAGAATTGCTATATGTCCATAAAAAAAGACCTTCAGAGAGGTCTTTTTTATCTTTAAATAATCGTAACTTTACTAAGATCTATTTTGGCACTTTTTAAAAAGTTATATGTCAATTTATCCATTTTTGCACCTTCAAAATCAGATTTCTTTAAATCTGATCCTCGGAACTGTACATTTAGCAAAGTTGCGTGGCGAAATGAGGCTTTTTTTAATGATGTTCCTTCAAAGATTGTTCCGTTAAATGTTTCTTCGTCAAATACAATGTCTGTTAAATTACATTGCTTAAAGTACGTGTTGTCATAGATACAGTCTTTAAAACTGGCCTGTTTAAAATTTGCCCATTTAAATTGTACGCCTGTTAAATTAACGTGATGAAATATTGCTTTCGTTAAATTGCTGCTTTTAAACATGCTGTCCGTAAGATCTGCGTAGCTAAAATCAGATTCATTCAAATTACTGGCATTAAATTTCCCTTTATACACCGATACAGAACGAAAATCAGATTTTGTAAGCTCGGTCTTTGAAAAATCCATAGGGACGGTTTGCTTTAATTCCTTTGTTTCTACATTCATTGATTGAATCAGTTCTGTGATATCACCGATAGAATTGATTGTCATATAATAAGCCTGTTCTTCATTATGCCCGTCTTTTTTGTAATCTGTAAATTTTTCCTGCAAGTTCTGTGATAGTTCTTCTTCTAGATCTTGAACATTTTCTACATCCTGATAAGGAGCCAAAATGTTATGCACATGATTTTTTATTTTTTCGTTCATTTATAACATCATCCTTTCTCACAAC
>NZ_JBFULJ010000445.1:0-3107 GCF_056400385.1 Priestia sp. P5_B4 | reverse complement strand
GCAAATACCTGGGGGGTGGCTAGCAGACCGCTTTGGATTTAAAAAAGTCATTACAATCGCCGTGCTTTTATGGTCTTTGTTTACGGTTTTTACCGGAATGGCTTGGTCTTTTGCTTCTATTATTATCATTCGCTTTTTATTTGGTTTAGGGGAAGGAAGTTATTTTCCATCTGCATCAAAAGGAATTGCAGGGTGGTTTCCTCAGCAAGAACGCAGTAGAGCCATGTCCTTTTTGTTATCGTCAGGTACGATTATGGGCGTGGTTACACCAATTCTAGCGACGCAGCTGATGCAAACGATAAGCTGGAGAAGTATCTTTTATATCATAGGAGCCATCGGACTCGTTATTACAGTTTTGTTTGTTTTTTTACTAAAAGAAAAGCAGCAGAGAGAAAAAACAGAGACTTCTGCTATTCCTGCTAAGCAGATGACATTAAAAGAAATTATCAAAACTCCGATGATTTGGAATTTATTTATTGCATACTTCAGTATCTACGCCATTAACTGGGGGCTCATGTCGTGGATGCCTACATATTTAGCCGAAGTAAGACATCTGAATTTAACGGACATCGGTTTTCTTTCCGCTATCCCAGCATTTGTAGGCATTATAGGAATGTTTGTTAGCGGCTTTGTTTTAGACAAGCTTCCGGACGGAAAAGACAAGACGATAGCGGCGGTGTTTGGTTTACTGATGGGTATTTTTCTTTGCTTCATGGCCATTTCACCTAGCGTAGGCATGTTTATCGTTTTTCAAAGTGCAGTCACTTTGCTGTTTTCGTTTAATGTGATTTTAATCGCTTCAGCTCCTTTAAAAATGCTGCCTGAATCAGTGGTCGGTTCAGCAAATGGTTTTATCAATACAGGAGCTCAAGCAGCCGGCGTATTAACACCGATGCTCATTGGCTTTTTAGTACAATCGTTTGGCGGGTCGTATAATGCAGCATTTGCTTTATTAATTATCTGCGCTCTTGTCTGTGCTATTTCGTTGTTTGCGATTCGACCTGCAAAAGTGGTAGTGGACGCACAAAATGCTGTTAAATAATAATGAAGAAAAAGGAGAGTGTCTCATGGATATTATTAAAGAAGTCGAACAACTTATTGAAAAAAAGCGAAACGAGCTAACTCAAATCAGTGATCAAATATGGGAATATGCAGAAACGAGGTTTGAAGAGTATAAGTCGGCACAGCTGATTTGCGACATGTTAGAAAAAGAAGAGTTTACGCTTCGTACACATATTGCCAACCTTGAAACAGGTTTTATTGGAAGTTACGGGAACGGTTATCCGATCATCGCTATTCTCGGTGAATACGATGCGCTTACCGGGCTCAGTCAAAAAGATAAGTGTGCAGTAGCAGATCCGGTCAAAAAAAACGGAAATGGCCATGGGTGTGGACACAACCTACTTGGCGTAGGCTCACTAGCAGCTGCACTTGCTGTCAAAGAATATTTAAAAGAAAAAAATGTTCCGGGGACCGTTCGATACTATGGATGTCCAGCTGAAGAAAGTGGTTACGGAAAGACGTATATGGTACGAGAAGGATTTTTTCAAGATGTAGACGTCGCGTTTTCATGGCATCCCGCTACCGTTAATGGTGTTATGCATACGTCATCGAATGCGGTTATGCAAGCAGCTTTTAAATTTAAAGGAAGAAGCAGTCATGCAGCTGCTAGTCCTCATCTTGGCAGAAGCGCTTTAKACGCTGTAGAGTTGATGAATATTGGTGTAAATTATATGCGTGAACATATGATAGATGAAGCGCGCGTACACTATGCCATTACAAACAGCGGAGGCATCTCTCCTAATGTTGTTCAAGCAGAAGCGGAAGTGATGTACTTAATTCGTGCTCCGAAGCCATCTCAAGTAAAAGAACTTTATGAACGCGTTGTGAAAATTGCAAAGGGAGCGGCTTTAATGACTGAAACACAAATGGAACAGGAAATTCAAGGAGCCTGCGCTAATCTAATTCCGAATGAAACAATGGAGGAGCTGATGCATAAGCAAATGATGCAGATAAATTTGGCTGAAGTGAAACATGAAGAAATAGCTTTTGCCAAAGCTATTTACCAGTCTACATCCGCCGAAGATAAAGAARCAGCAAAAAAACAAGTGGGTTCACTGCTAGCCAGAGCTTTAGCGGATCATCCAGTCTTCAACCAAATTGCTCCTATGTCTAAAAATGTTTCCTTCATGACAGGATCAACTGATGTCGCAGACGTTAGCTGGAATGTTCCCACTGCACAGTGCGTGACTGCAACGTGGGCTTATGCTACGCCGTTTCATACATGGCAAGCTGTTGCTCAAGGGAAAACGGAGTATGCCCACGATGCGATGTTATTGGCTGGAAAAGCCATCGCGGCTACAGTGATTGAAATGATAGAAAATCAAGAGCTGATTAGTCAAGCCAAACAAGAGCTGGAGGATAGGCTAGAAGGGAAAAGCTATGAATGTCTTGTGCCTTCACATATACAGCCACCTAATTACTCAGAAAGTGAGCAGGAAGACTATAGCGTGGTATAAAAAACGAGGCGGGGAAAAATGTATTTTCGTATAAGGAAGATCCGAACGATGAATCGTTCGGATTTTTTTATTGTTAGGTTGAACACAGGTTTCATTTATCCCGTTTGTTCGTCTTTAGATTGGATTGATGTAGTTATGGCTCAATCTCTTTTTTGTTTTCATTAAAAATAAATGGTTAAAAATATATCTCTTTGCTGAACCTAACCCTATCTAATTGTTTAGGAAAAGAGGTAAAAAAGCATGAGAGCATATAAAATAGAAAAAGATGGGTCAATTTCAACTTCACTAAAAGGAAAATCAGTTTTATCCACTTCGTATTTAAATAAAGGTTCTGCTTTTACTGAAGAAGAGAGAGAAGAGCTTCATCTGCAGGGACTTCTTCCTCCAACGGTTTTAACGTTAGAAGAACAGGTAAAAAGAGCATATGAGCAGTTCAAAAAAGCGCCGAATGATCTTCAAAAAAATAATTCGTTGAATGATCTACATAACCGGAACGTCGTCTTATTTTATCGTTTATTAACCGACCATTTAAGTGAAATGCTTCCCATTATTTACACGCCTACTGTAGGTCAATCCATCCAAGAATAC
>NZ_JBFULJ010000444.1:0-3110 GCF_056400385.1 Priestia sp. P5_B4 | reverse complement strand
AAATAATTTAGCGGATTTTTGAAAATATCCCCGCCTAAAGCCAATTGCAATAAGATCCATAAAGCGAAGATTACTAGTATGGCTGGTATTATAAGCTTGTTCATACATCACTCATCCTTCGTTTAAAATAATAAAGTAATCTTGGCTCTCCATACTTGTTTCATACCCTAACATTAAATCCATAAATAGCTTTAAAAGCATACTGATTGAATGTTTATAAGAATATCACTTTTAAGATAAAATTTAACAGCTGTTATCGCATTTGATAGAAATGTCTTACGTGTATTTGATTTTTTTGTAATAAATTAAAGAAAAAAGAAGCCGTTATTTTACATTTTTAAACAATAAAAAACAGCCAATTTTATAGCTGTTTTAAAGTAGACTGCTATCAAAAATTTCATTTTCTAGATGGTGCAAATTCCTCCTGCAGTTCTTTTAAAAACGCAGCCGCCGCAGCTGAAAGAACATGATGCTTTTTCCACACAATATTTAAACCTGATTCAAGTCTTGGCTGTAACGGTCTGAAACAAAGGTTGCTAGTCGTAGATGTGTTGACGATTTTATCAAGTGTTATGGCATATCCAACGCCTTCTTCAACCATAATCGCCGCATTATAGGCAAGATTGTATGTAGTGACAATGTTCAATTTATGAAAATCTTCGCCGAACCAATCCGCAAATTCATTTTTCGAAAAAGTCTGTTTCACGGCTTGTCGTGAACAAATCAGTGGAACGTTTACTAAATCCGCAGCTTGAATGCTTTCTTTGACGGCAAGGGAGCTGTCTTTTTTCATAACGACGCCCCAAATATCTTTGGCAGGCATATTAAGATAATTGTATTTTGAAATATCGGCTGGCTGAATTAAAATACCAAAATCAAGCAGACCCTTGTCAAGCCGTTCCGTTATATCTTCTTCGTTTCCACTGTAGAGGTGATATCGTATATTGGGATAACGTACCTGTACATCTTTTGCTACTCGTGCAATATGTTTCATTGCTTCAGTTTCCCCGCCGCCTATATAAACGTCACCACCTATTGTTTCTTCCATAGAACTAAACTCAGCCTCTAATTTATCCATCATATTAACGATTTCTTCTGCCCTGTTTCGCAGAAGCATTCCTTCATCTGTCAGGATGACACTGTGACTGCTGCGAATAAATAGTTTTTTACCTAACTCTTGTTCAAGATCTTTTAATTGTCTCGACAAAGTTGGCTGTGTCACATGCAAAAAGTCTGCAGCTCTCGTGATGTTTCCTTCTCTTGCAACCGTAAGAAAATAGCGTAAAACTCGAAATTCCATATACCCCTCCTCCTTTCACAATTTTTAGTGTATACGTCTTAGAAATGCTTATCAAGCATACCACGATATAAGATATAAGCATTTTCTATATTTAAAAGGAGCCATTAGAATAAATAGCAACGAAGTTCATATCACGAAAGCAACACTTTTAATTATTCAAAATTGAAAGGAGCTTAAAATGAAAAAATTTTTATGTCTGTCTTCTATCTTAGTAGCAAGCCTTGGCCTCTCTGCTTGCAGCAACAATAATTCATCTGCAGCGGACAGAGATCATAATGCAAGTAATCCTTCAAACCAAGCACCAGAACAGCCAAAAGAAGATCGTATTTCAGATACAAGAATCAAATTAACGTTTAACGATAAAGAAGTCTTGATTAGGATGTACGATAACTCAGCAAGTATGGCTTTTCTAGCTCAATTGCCTTTAACAGTCATTTTTGAAGATTATATAGATAAAGAGAAAATTAGTATTTTACAAAAAAGATTATCAGCAGATGATGTACAAGCCGGAGATCTATCAAAAAAAGGCGACTTTGCTTATTACGCTCCTTGGGGCAATGTTGCTATTTTTTATAAAGGTTTTGAGGATGCCACAAATGACCTTATCATACTAGGTCAAATTGAATCGGGAAAAGAAAACGTTGAAAATCTTCATGGTGATTTTACAGTTACCATTGAAAAAGTGACTAAGTAAAAACATGACAATTGGTCTTTAAACAGCCCGCTTTGAAGCAGCTAGAACACTTTTTAGAAAGAAGGAAATTTATTTTATGTCTAAACAAAATAAGCTACTTATATTTGTCTTAACCTTAGGAGCTTTCGGCATTATAAATACCGAAATGGGGGTTATAGGGATACTGCCCTACATTGCGGATCACTTTCATATCAGTGTATCAAAGGCCGGGTGGCTGGTGAGTCTCTTTGCTCTTACTGTATCAATATCCGGTCCAACTATGCCGTTATTATTTTCAGGAGTCAATCGTAAGAAAGCGATGTTGCTTGTGCTTGGTATTTTCGTTTTAGGTAACATTATCTCTATATTCACCACTAACTTTGCTGTTGCCATACTTGCGCGTGTGATTCCAGCTATCTTTCATCCAATTTATTTTTCAGCAGCTTTTACAATGGCTGCAAACTCAGTCAGCAAGGAAGACGCTCCAAAAGCTGTTTCAAAAGTCTTTATTGGCGTATCTGCAGGTATGGTACTTGGTGTACCAATCGCAAGCTTTCTTGCAAGCACAGTTTCATTTCAACTATCAATGACATTTTTCGCTGTCATTAACGCTATAGTATTTATTGCTACATGGGCATTCTTCCCTTCTATGCCTGTTAAAGAAAGACTTTCCTACGGAACGCAGCTCAGCGTATTAAAAAACCCCGTTACTTGGCTTTCCATTATGGCCGTCCTTTTACTGAATTCAGCAGTATTTGGGGTTTACAGCTATCTTGCTGAGTATCTTAAAACCGTTACGAACATATCTGGAAAATTAATCAGCTTCATGTTAATTCTATTCGGTGTGGCAAACATTATTGGAAACATTATCGCAGGGAAGCTGCTTACGAAAAATGCCATCAAAACGGTAGTAGTTTTCCCTTTCGCATTGGGAGTCGTTTACATCATTTTATTCTTCACCGGACAGTTCACTTGGCCTATGGCTATTATGACTTTAGTTTGGGGAATATTCGCTGGTATAGGAACGAATATTAATCAATATTGGATTTCATCAGCAGCTCCGGAAGCTCCTGATTTCGCAAATGGATTATTTTTAGCATCTGTTAACTTAGGAACAACGATTGGTACGGCTGTAGG
>NZ_JBFULJ010000443.1:0-3114 GCF_056400385.1 Priestia sp. P5_B4 | reverse complement strand
GCATAACGCGCCTGTAGTGAAATACATTAAGAGGGAGTGTTAAACATGGAAAAAGATAAAAACGAAAAAGAACTAACGTTAAATGAATTACAGGAGCTAGTAGCTCCTGGATTTTTTGAAGCAGATACAAACGGTGGCTTATCAGATGCGATTATAGGACCGTTATTGGGACCACGAGTAGATAATTAAAGTTACTAATTTATATTGTCTTAAAAACCTGAAAATGAAATAGGAGTCACTTCACTACAAGCGCGTTATGCATTGCTCATGTGTAAATTAATAACAGATAGGATGGGTTATTTCATGTGTGGAATCGCTGGGTTTTTAGGAAATGAAAGAGAAGGGCTTCCACTTGTACTGGAAGCTTTACATAAAATGATACACAGGGGTCCAGATAATCTAGAAACTAAGGAGGATGGAGAAGCTGTTTTAGGGGCTGTACGTTTGTCTATACGTGATAAACGTGAAAAAGCCCACCAGCCATTTGTATCCTTCACTGGAAGATGGATTATAACTTTCAATGGAGAATTGAATAATCACGATTCCTTGAGAACAATGCTGGGTGAGGATTACTCTTGGCGAACTGAGAGTGATACAGAAACAATAGCAACAGCTCTGGATGCAAAAGGTTGGGGTGTCTTAACAAAATTACAGGGAATGTTTGCGATAGCTGCATGGGATACTTTAACAAAAACATTGTATTTAACCAGGGATTTCCCTGGTATCAAGCCACTGTATTGGGCAGAAACAAAAGCTGGATCATTTATCTACGCCTCTGAGTTCCAAACAATTTGTGGAATGCTTCGTAATTTAAAAGACCCACTTACTATTTCATCGCATAAAGTGGTGGAGTATATGATGTATCGGGACACTTTACTTGAACCAGAAACTTTAATTAATTCTATAAAAAAAATATCCCCTGGTGAGGTTCTTGCACTTAATGCAAGAATGAAACCAAAATGCCTACATCTTTTTGAACATATTCCTAATCCGTCAGGTTCGCTTGATGAACTTGAGGAAAAGTTTATAACCGCAATAAAAAGCAATATAGAATTCAATCAAAAAATGGGGATGTTTTTATCTGGGGGAGTGGATTCAAGTACAGTTTTAGCAGAATTAGTACATCAAGGAGCAAACATAGAAGCATTTTCATTGAGATATGAACAAACAGGAGCATACTCTTACTCAGAAATACCATTTAGTAGACATGTTTGTAAAAACCTATCTGTGCCACTACATGAATTAGAGCTAACTGAAAAACGTTTCATGGAAGTAKTACCTACAGCTCTTTCTCGACAAGACGGTTTTTCGATGGATCCTACAATTGTCGCATACCATGAGCTAGGGGAAGCAGCAGCCAGAGAAAATATTAGAATAGTGGTAACAGGTACTGGAAGTGATGAAATATTTGGGAGTTATGAGTGGTTGCACTCTGAAACAATAAATCATTTTGATCAATGGATGCGTCCAGCAACAATGCCCCACTTTATTCAAATTGATCCGTTGCTTTGGGATAAAGTTCAACTTAAGAGTTTTTTAAAACGTAAAGATTTGATAGAAAATTTTCAACAGCAAGGATTTAGTCTTCCTGAATCAATTAGGTTGTTTGGGTTATTTCACTTGGAGGCTGATGCATTACCGAGGGTGGATTTAGGAACAATGGCTTCCTCAGTAGAGTGTAGAGTGCCCTTATTAGATCAAGAGTTTATAAATACTGCCTTATCTGCCCCACCTGATACAGAGAAAAATGTTTTTCGGAGCCTTGGTATTAAACGAATACCAACTGAAATACTAAATCGTCCAAAGTGTGGCTTTCCACATCCAGTATTTGTGTGGGCTAAACATGGGGAGTTAGCGAATAGTATATATAATTTGCTATCTGAAGGACAATTTAGAGAATTTATTAATCAGGATCATCTAAAAGGCTTTTTTCAGGATGAATCATCACTATTAGTAGATAAACCTTCGGCTTATTTGTATGATTCAGCAAGCTCACTATGGTATTTATTTTCATTCGCACTCTGGTGTGACATAAACAGATTGAAAGTTGACATTTGAAACTTTATAAAAAAGGGGCTAAATTCTATGAAACTCGAAAATAATCTTAAAATTGAGGATAAATTTCTGGGGGTTGGGGTTGCTTGGGTAGATAGTCCAGAATATATTGATTTTATCAAGAATGAATTGGATCCCAATCATAATTATTTAGAAGTACATTTACCAACATCGATTAAGAATGTACCAGAGGATTTCCCTAAAATTGCCCATTGCAGTACACTACCACTTGCAGACCTTTGTTCGCCTACAAGCAAACTTATTAAGGATGTATTTTATCAAGCTAAAACACTCAATGCCAAATGGATTGGTGAGCACTTGTCTATTTTAGGCACTACCACCGGAGTACAATTTGGTTATATACTAGCCCCTATTCATGAAGATGGACTCCAAGCGAGGATCGTAGAAAGAATTAGGAATTATCAAGAAGAATTTGGTGTACCTTTTGTAATTGAGCTAGGTCCCCGTTATCACGCATGGGGCGGGCAAGACGTATTTGAAGATTATAAATTATTGAGAAATATTTCAATGGAAGCTGGTGTACCAATCATTCTTGACATTCCACATACATTTGCAACCGCAAATGCCTTTAATGTTTCTTTCGAAAAAATTCTAGATTTTCTGGATGGAGCACAGGTATGTGAACTCCATATCGGAGCAGATGGTGTATCAAAAAGGCTTAACATTACTTTCGACGACCGTTGGGAGCAGTTAAAAACTTGTTTGGAACGATTCACTGGAATAAGAGGAATCACTGTGGAACTGGGAAAGAATACACCATTAGATGCTTATTGCAATACAGTAAAAAAAGTTACTGAACGTTTAAAAGCTTTATCTGTTTAATATTTGGGAGGGGAAAAAGTGATTAACCTTGAGCAATCTCAATATTTAGAACCTCAATCAAAACTTTCGACGACCGTTGGGAGCAGTTAAAAACTTGTTTGGAACGATTCACTGGAATAAGAGGAATCACTGTGGAACTGGGAAAGAATACACCATTAGATGCTTATTGCAATACAGTAAAAAAAGTTACTGAACGTTTAAAAGCTTTATCTGTTT
>NZ_JBFULJ010000442.1:0-3133 GCF_056400385.1 Priestia sp. P5_B4 | reverse complement strand
ATGTTTTGATCATAGCTTGTCACATTAAGTGACAAGCTATTTGTATATTTATAGATTAATATGCTTATTTTTGTTATTATTTTCAATTTCGTACCGATAGTAAATAAGAGATTTCCGAGGAGGATTATTAAAGACAAAAAGGAGTAAAAAAATTAATGAAAAAAATAGGGAAAATTTTCTTTGCAGTCATCGTTATGTTTATTGCTTTAAATATTGTGAACAAAGCAGAAGCAGCTGAAACAGAACCATTAATTTCAGTAAAGCTATCAAACTATCTAGGTAATAAAAGCTCGATTACGATTCAGCCATCAGAAATTTATCGTATTAAAGGTACTAATTTAATCTTAAGCGCTAAAAAAGATTATGAAGTGAAAGTAACCTCTAACGGCATAGCTATTTATAAAGGAACAGAGGAGCTTGGGAAATTTCCTAGCTTTGAAGTAACTCCTTCTACATATGATGCGACATTAAGTATCCAAGGAAGAAAGTACTTAGGTGATGTAGCATTCACGAATGAAAGTCAAAAGTACGTTCGCCCCATTAATACATTGCCGATAGAAGACTACCTAAAAGGTGTAGTTCCGGAAGAATCCTTAAAAAATTGGACTTCTTTAAATACATTTAAAGCTCAAGCAGTAGCAGCTCGTTCATATGCGTTAAAGCATTTGAATGATTCAAACCTTACAGATACACAGAGCAGGCAAGTTTATGGAGGGAAACAAGAGTTATCTATTACACCTCTTACTGATCAAGCTGTTGAAGAGACGTTTGGTGAAGTAGTTACGTACAATGGAAGAGTAGTAGAAACCCTTTTTTCTTCAAGTAATGGCGGAATTATTGAGTCCAACTCTAACTACTGGACTAATAGTGCTCCACTACCTTACTTTCAAGTGAAAAACGATCCGTACGATCCTCAAATGCCGTGGAAAAAGGTCGTAAATAAGCAGCAAATTGATTTATCAACAAAAGATTTAGCTGCACCTGATACGTGGTGGAGTCAAACGAACGAAAAAGATTTAAAAATGACGGATAACATCAAAAACAAAATGAAAGCTAACGGATTAGACACGAAAGACATCAAAATTACTGACATTACAAAAATAGATTTTTATGACCGTGCGTCAGGCCAGCGTGTTACAAAAGGAGATCTAAGCGTTCGTTATATTAAGAAAGATGATGTGGATAAAGACGGTAAAGTTCTTATTCAAGATTGGAATTTTACAGGAGAAAGTGCTAAGACCGTTAAAGATCTAATTGAAGGTTCATCTATGCTGAACCTGTACGTAACTTCGATTGATGAAGATGATACGTCGTTTACTATTCATGGAAAAGGTTTTGGACATGGCGTAGGAATGAGTCAGCAGGGATCGAACGTAATGGCAAATCAAGGGCTGAATTATAAAGAGATTTTAGCATTTTATTATCCCGGTACGGCCCTTACTGAATATTACAGCACGAAAGCAGAACGTTCTTATAAAACAGCTCCGTATGCAGCTTCCTTAAATTCAATTAATGAAACGGATACAAAAATAACGGGAAAAGCGGAAGAGAATACACTTGTCTACGTGAAATTTAATTCTACGAGTTCTGGGATTGCTGCCAGAGGGAAAGCAGACAGCGGTGGAAACTTCTCTGTTTCTATTCCAAAACAAGCAGCGGGAACAAAAATATATGTCATTCTAAAAAATGATGTGAATTATAGTCCTTATGCTTCAACTGTAGTAAAAGCAATAGCTGCACCTAAAAATCCGGCAGTAAATGAATTAACAGAAACAGATACAGCCGTAAAAGGAACAACAGAAGCAAATGCACTTGTATATGTTAAGTTTGGCTCTACTTCCGGACAGATTGAAGCCAGAGGAAAAGCGGATGCAAAAGGAAACTTTACCGTTGCAATCCCAGCTCAGGCGGCGGGAGCAAAAGTATATGTTATTGCCAAAAATGCTGTGAAATACAGCAAGTATACGGGTGTTACTGTTAAAGCCTATTCTGCACCAGCGGCACCTGTGATTGATCCAGTTACAGAGGCCGATACCGTGTTAACCGGAAAAGCAGAAGCAAATACAGCGGTATATGTAAAATTAGATTCTAGTAAAAACAGCATTGCTTTTAGAGGTAAAACAAATGCAAAAGGAAGCTTTTCGATTTCTATTTCAAAGCAAAATGCAGGGAAGAAAATCTATGTTATTGTAAAAAATGCAGTGAAATACAGTCCATATACTTCAACTACTGTTAAAGCTCAATCAGCGCCTAAAGCACCTAGTATCTCTGCTGTTACTACAACTTCTACAGCTATTTCCGGAACAGCCGTACCAGGATCATTAGTTTATGTRAAAGCAGGATCTAGCTCAGCAGCTATTCTAGCTAGAGGCAACACAAATGCTTCAGGCGTATACAATGTGACTATTCCAACTCAGTCAGCAGGAACAAAAATATACGTGGTGATAAAAGCTGATGGATTCTATAGTCCATATGCATGGACTTTGGTGAAATAAGGGAATTTAAGTTTTTTTGTGAAAGAAGAAGCACATCTATATTAAAAGGAAAAGTCAAAAAACCGTTCACAGATAAACTTGTGGACGGTTTTTAAACGTTTTTCACAAAAAAATAATTACTTTGTCTGCTACATTAGAAATTAGTAAACTACATATTCCAATATAACCCTAACTTAAATAGGGAATTTCGAATGTGTAGGTAAAAATAACTTATCATATTGTAAAAAAAGAAATAGGAAGATAGTATAAGTAAAATAAATATCTCTATCTTTCAAAGAGCTGTAAAGGTAAGTAATAAGCTAAAGTAGTTATCAATTATTCTAAGCACCTATTGAAGGGGAGTCATTCTATAATTATAGCTATAATAAAAAAGGGAATGAACTTGGCTTCTTTTTGCTACGTAAGTCGTTATGTTCCTTTGAAAAGAAAATTTATTTTTCAGATGGGGGGATGATAGAGTGGAATGTCTTTCTATTAAAACTTCTAGGAGATGCCTTTAATGTCAAAGAATAATTGGATTAATGTTTTATTTTTAGCTTCTATTCTATTTATTATTAGGTTAACCATGTTCACGGAAAGTTCGTTAGGAATCGGTGAAGGAAAAGGTGGTATCAATCTTGTGCCATTGGGCACAATTA
>NZ_JBFULJ010000441.1:0-3134 GCF_056400385.1 Priestia sp. P5_B4 | reverse complement strand
CATTGATAAGAATTTGCGTTTGGCTTTTGATAAAATTATATTGATCATTTCTTATAAACGCTTCCACGTTCTTCACTCCTTCTTCATTTAATTAGCTACTTTTTACTTTACCGTACGGATTCCTTTTATGAAATGTAAAAAATAAATCAGAAATAAACTATACCTAAAAAAGCGCGGGCATTCAGTTGCCAGCGCTTGATTTCTACCGTTGCTTTTTATATACAATTTTTTTGATGGTTTCGGTTGATAAAAAGTATTCACGGGCTAGTTCCTCAATTGAAGTTCCTTTTTCAAACAAATTCTTAATCCGTTCGTTTCGCTCGTCAATCAACTTTCTTCCACCAGAGCAAGTTCCCCATTTTCTTTTTGCCTTCTGCGGCTTTGGAATATAAATGGTTTCTCCTTGAATGTATTTTTGAATTTCACTAATCAGCTCTTCAGGTAAAATATTTGTTGCTTTTACATACGTCATTTCTGCCAGCTCCTTATGTGGTTTTGCTTATACAATAAGGGGCAAAGCCGTATATATTAGAAATGAGATATGCGCGGTTAGGCGATGTCTATTACTAAACCGTCCACCCCATGCAAAGTATCGCCTTTCTAATATCAGGCTTTGCATGAGACGCTGCAGTATCCGGTAAACATCTTTTATTTACCATTTATTACACCTCCACTTTACATCAGCTGTAAACCAAGTTTGTATAAAATTACAATTATTGGCTCAGATTTTATTATAAGCTATCTATAATCTTGCACACAATACCTTCTTATTTATAAAACTGACCCCAAAAATAAAACGAACTTGCAGGGAGCTCGTTGTTCTCCCTGCAAGTTCGTTTTATTTTTGTTATGAACGCTTCTGCTTTTTGTTAGCTGAACTGCTTTGAACACCTTGTTCAGAAGTGGTCGTCCCTTGTCCTTCTACATTTGGTGAACCTAGCTCTGATTTTGAGCGGTCTTTTTTAATTTTACTCATGTCACTCACCTCCAGTTTGTAGTGTACCCTTTGTACAGCTACATATAAGGAGAGGTGTGCTGTTTTTATTGTTTCTTGAGCATAAATAGCCATAGAAACGTTAAGGCTTGCTTTAATTCATTTGGAAGCTGTCCAATCAGCTTATCTGTAACATTTCGCTTATATACACCTTCGCCATCGATTACTTCCCATCCATTTTCTTTTGCAAGCTGTTCAAACTCCCACGGCATCATCGTATTGCAAATAACGTCTTCACCATATAGTCTTTGAAAACTATTAGTACGAGGCTGAGCAGTTGGTCCAAGAATACCTATACATGCATATCCTCCTGTTTTTACAACTCGGTGCAATTCCTTCAGAGCTAATCGCGGGTGCTCCGTCCATTCCAGAGCGTTGATTACCATAACCCCTTCTACTGATTCAGAAGACAGCGGGAGCTTCATAATATCAGCTTGAGCGAACGACAAATTTTCACTTTTATGCAGTTGGGATGCTTTTTGAATCATTTCTTCTGATAAATCAAGACCGATTGCTTTATATCCAGAAGCGGCTAGAAGAGACGTCCCAAACCCATCACCGCAGCCGACGTCTGCCACTATACCACCTGATTTAAGATGTTTTTGAATAAATGGAATAACTGTTTTCCGACTTCCGTTTTTCCACATTTCTTCACTTCGGCTATTCCAAAATGATACTTTTTGGTTCCACTCGTCTTGAGCTTGGTCATGCCAATTAAATGTTGTCATTTTTTATCCCCTTTGTACTCTTTTCTTTACCTTATCACTTTTTGCAATGAATAAAAACGACTTTTTCAGCAACCATATAGATGTAAAGGAAGGTGTTTATTTGTATGAAAGAACGTTTCGTTGCGGTACGTAAAAATGCAGAGGGTGACCTGCTAGAATTTCAAACGGCTTCAGGAGCTGTTTTAACCTATGAAGAAGCGTTAAAGAAAGTAGAAGCCGGAGACGTTGAGCATGTGAGTACCTTTGTAGGGAAAGACGGCGGTACGTATATTCGCAGTATTCCTGACCATGACAAAACAAATAATCTCGATGCATTGCCATCATTTTAAAGGAGAATGAAGATGACAAAAAAGAATAATAAAGGAAGCGCTAATCAAAGTAACCCAAAAACGCAGCACCATCTTGTTGAAATGGGTGAAGAAATTTCAAGCGGGGATAATTCAAAGGGAAACAAACGCAACAAAGATCAGTCAAGTAAAACACAATAAAAAAAGCCGTGCTTCTTAGCACGGCTTTTTTTATTAATGTTGGCTTGGAAGACCTAATGTTGAAAAATCTCCTGTTGCTACGCTTGTTCCAACTGAAGCAACACCTGCTACTAATGTAAACGCTAATGCCATACCGACTAATACTTTTTTCATAATTATTTCCTCCTCTTTCTTTGATTTGACTCTAGTGTATCACAGGATAAAAGTAGATGAATTCCTTTCTATCAGCATTTATCCCCTTAAAATCATGGATTTCCTCCATTTTGATAGAAATTTCGCAAAAATTATAATGATAGGAATATTTTARACAAATAGAGCTTCAAGTTCTTTTTCTACTAGCTTGACGAATCGCTCATTTCGTTGCAGGGTGAAAATGGTCATAGACTTTTCCATATATTCTTTACCTTGTTCAATTTTACCTAATTTGATTAAGCTCTCTCCTGCTTGGTAATGAAGTTCTCCAAATAAATACATTGATTCATTACTAATGCACAAATCGATTCCTCGGTTGCTATATATTAATGATTCATCATAGTTACTCATATCTCCAAGCGTTTTGGCAAGTGCATTTAAAATTCTAATTTTTATATTTTCGTCTTTTGTTTGGGGCAGCTCATTTAAGCTTTTGAGTGCTGTTTGATATGTATCTAGAGCCTGTTCATACTCTTTCTCTTCATAAAGAATAATTCCAATGCTATTTAAAATTTCAATTTCTCTTTCTTTATAAAACGTTGCCGATTGCTTAGTAAGCTCGATCGCTTGGTACATTTTAGACAGCGCATCTTCTTTGTTATGATGAATGTAATACACGCAAATACCTTCGTGCCACATTAAAAATTGCTTGTTCAGCGGATTTTGAAACAGCGGACTTTCTTTTTCTTTTACAATGATATTATGAATAGCATCATAATCTCTCTGACGAGA
>NZ_JBFULJ010000440.1:0-3140 GCF_056400385.1 Priestia sp. P5_B4 | reverse complement strand
GCTATTTATAAAACCATTTATTACCCAGAAGTTCGAGCTATGCTTGAAAAACAAGGATTTAAATTCGAATAACCAAAAGCTGCGATGAACATCGCAGCTTTTTTTATCTACTTTAACAGCGTGCTGAATAGACTAAAAGTAATACTTAATAAATGAGGTGTTGATATGGAGTTTATTTTAATTTGTAATTTTCTTTTAAGCGCAACCGCAGCGTTTTTATTGGTGCCGGCTTTTACAAAAAAGCACACTCTTCACGTGACTTTACTTTCTCTCCTTTTCCTCCTTTCAATTATTCCGACTTTTCTTCTCGCTAATCCACATATCGGCGTTTTACCTTGGGCTATTCGAGACGCTCTTCTATTGTTCGCTGCTTTCCTTTTCTTTTGTTTAACCTTCACTTTAAACAAATGGAAAACGCTTTTGTTTTTTCTTCTATTTTTACTGTCGATTGCTCCTCTTTCCTACGTCGTATATGATGACTTCACGCATACGTATATAGATGCCAATATTGGGCTTGGCCTAGGCTTTTTACTGACATGGCTCTTAACAGCTCTGTACAATATTTTGGCTATTCTTCGATTTTTTCGTCAGAAATCTCAGTAAACACATCAAAAATTAACAAACAAACGAATAGTTGATTTTATTTAGTATACGCTAACAACTGCACAGTCCTTCTCTTTACATAAAGCTGTGTATACTAAAAAAGGAGTGATACTTGATGAAACGACTATTCGTAATGGCAGCAGTGATTGCCTTCTTGGCGCTTAGCCGCATGTTAGTATTTGCCGCTGAAACACCTCCCGCTGCAGATGAGCGAACAGCTCAAAATGCAGAAGTTCGCATCGTTCATGCTTCACCGGATGCTCCGGCTGTAGACATTTTTGTGGATGACAAAGCTTTAGTAGAAGGAGCAAAGTTTAAAGATGTCGCCAACTCTTTGCCTTTGGCAGCCGGTTCTCATAAAGTAGAAGTATACGAAGCGAAGACAAAAGGAACAAAAGATTCCATCATCGAAGCTACCCTTGTTGTAGACGGCGGAAAATCGTATACAGTGGCCGCTGTAAATAAAGCAGAAAACCTTGAACTGCAGGCTTTCACGAATAATAAGCAAGGAATGGATGGAAAAGCAAGCTTACGTGTTGCTCATTTATCTCCTGATGCTCCTGCGGTAAACGTAGGTCCTAAAGGTGCTGCTCCTTTATTTAAAGATCTGTCTTTTAAAAGCATTTCAGGTTATCAAGTAGTAAATCCGGGTTCGTATGATCTATCTGTTTCCACGGCAGATGGAAAAGAAATACTAAGTCTTCCTGGAACAAATCTTCAAAGCGGTAAAAACTATACGGTTCTCGCAGTAAATACTGCTGACAAGCTTGAGACCATTGTTTTACAAGATAATTAATTAAAAAAAACGTCATTTCAATTGAAATGACGTTTTTTATAGACTGCGCTGAATGAATTCCTCTTTTTTGTACTCATAGGTAGAAATATCGTTCCACAGTCGTTTTGAAAGCTCGTATTTCATACCTTCATATTTTTTTCTAGCACGTTCGTTCGAGCGTAACTGCTCCCTGAAATTAATTCGTTCGTTCCAGTAAGGTGATTCACTGACCGTTACGTACACATGACTTCTTCTCGCATCATGTGGAATGAGTTTACGGGCATTTTTAGCTGTCATAATTGGAGGGTAGTGTGCAGCTGGAACGCCTTCTTTTAATAAGACAAACATCTCTTTTTCCGCTACATATACGTGAGATTTATTTTTTAATATAGCGCGCACTTCATTTATATCTTCTTCGCGTTTGACTCCGATTAAAATATCAACGATTGGTGAACCAGCCAATCCTGGAACGGACGTGCTTCCAATATGTTCGATGTCTACTGAAAAATCTTTTAGTGTATTAAGCAACGCTTCTTTTTCCATTTGATACAAAAGCGACCACTTTGTTTCATACTGAACAATCTTTCGCATATCAGTTTCCACCCTTTCACTTTTTTATACTGTACCATGTTTCAAAGTAAAAAGAAAGAATTTTCTAACTATTTACTTTTAGTTTATGCTACGAGCTTTATACCCCTCCAGACAGGCTTTGTATTATTTTATATATTTTTGTTATTTTTATTCTACATGTTTCATAATTGTGGATGTTTCCTCCTCCAAAAGATAGATACGCTTTTATTTTCTATCTCTCCTCTATCATATTCACACTCAGCTGTTTTATACTATTTTACGTTCTTACTAGTAGAAGACATATCCTCAAAATGTAGATGAACAAAGGATTAAAGGTCTTTAATATCGCTAAATTCCACCTTTAATATAATTATATTTTACATTAATGTAAAATTTTATCGTTAAGGATGGCAGATAGTTCAAATTCATTATACAATTGAATTTCGACATATAGTATGATGGATAATATCGGTATTATGAGATAATAGTAGATTTAACTCAAAATTTTGGACTATTTGCCGATATATGCTTTGTATACCAATAACCTTATGTTGAAATTTGTAATTTGCAAGGAGGAAAAAATGAATAAAAAACATGTCATGTACACAGCCGTTTCTTCTGTTCTTTTAAGCTCTTCATTGCTTTTGCATTCAATTGATGCAGATGCAGCTGAATCGGCCAAAGTAACTGCTACATCGTTAAATGTACGTGCAACGCCTAGTACAAGCGGTGCTATCGTTGGAAAAATAACGAAGGGAAACACCGTTGATATAGTAGATGAAAGCAAAGGGTGGGCTAAAATTACCTATAACGGTAAAGAAGCTTGGATTTCATCTCAATACATAAATAAAACGCAAATAAACAGTACGTCTACCGCAAATTCGACATCGAAGTCAGCGGTCGTTAATGCCAGCTCATTAAACGTTCGYTCTTCTGCRAGYACAAGYGCMTCCATCGTGACAAACTTACCGCGAAATGCAAAAGTAACGGTGGTAAAAGAAAGCGGGTCTTGGTCACAGATTAAAACGGCAAGCGGTCAAACGGGCTGGGTGGCAAGTCAGTACTTAAAAGCAGACTCCGGTTCTTCTGCGCCAGCTAAAGATTCTGGGTCTACAACATCGAAGTCAGCGGTCGTTAATGCCAGCTCATTAAACGTTCGTTCTTCTGCGAGTACAAGTGCCTCCATCGTGAC
>NZ_JBFULJ010000439.1:0-3146 GCF_056400385.1 Priestia sp. P5_B4 | reverse complement strand
GTTGGTGGCTTTATAGAGAGAATAAAAAACAAAGCCTTGAAGAAGAAGTTCGTTTGATACATTTCCTTTTTTAGCCGTTTTTTTAAAATAAGTTGATCCGCCTGCTTTTTTTCTTTTTCGAGCAGCATTGATTTCTTCTTTTAACGTTTGAATCAGGGCTCTCTGCTGTTTTTCCCATTTGCCGTTTCTTAAAAAATAGCGATCTAGTAATTCATCTTCTGACAATCTTTGAAAATCTTGAAGTGTACTTTTATCAAGCGGATGCTGAAAAAATTTCCCCCAAAGCAGTCGGCTGTTGCCCGTTATGTCAAACAAATGAGCATACATCCAATCGAAGAATGCTCGCTTATCCGGCTGTGGGGATGGAGTTGTATCTACATTTGGCTGGTGATGCAAAAAACGGCTGAAAAAGTGTTCTGTAAAACGCTTATAATCCACTGTAAACATGATCATTTCGTGCCACACTTCATCTACTTTTGCACTAAACATCGGTACGTCTTTGATGACTGCATTTAATAAAAAGTAGCGCTTCATCTCAAAAAACGTCCATTCTACTTCATCGTCTTTTGTATTTCGCCCTTGCATACGCTGTTTCACCTGTTGAACATAGGCTTTCGGTAAAGAATCTTCTAGTGAATGAACAATATCTTCAAAACCATTACCTTCATGTATTCCGAGCTCATCTGGAAGCTCCTCTTTATACAAGCGAAATCCCCTTGGCTTTCCAATCCCTTTAATAATCAAAGCTAAAAGAATTACCGCTCCTACTATAATTACTGTTATCATCTTCTTCCCCCTATACCGCGTCTATATATTCAATATTTTACCACATTCGTAAAATACAAAAAAAGAGCTCAATTAACTTGAGCTCTCGTCATCATCGGGCATCTCGTCTACCTTTTCTACTTTGACTAGACCTTTGGTGCTATATTCAAGATCAAAGTATGCTTTAACGATATCCCCTTTTTTCAAATTGCTTGGAATCGGTTCATTTAAATTTTTATCGGAAAATTTAATGCCTGTTCCTTCTTTTGTTGTTCCGCTGTATGTACCATTTTCGATTTTTTCAATAGTAATATAATACACTCGATATTTGTGCGCTTCCTCGTCGCCCTTTGCTTTTTCTTTAACGGTTTCTTGTTCAGGGAGCTTACTCAGTGTTTCTTGGGCCTGTTCGGAAGTCGGCTCTGCTGATCGATTTATGAATTGCATCACAACTAACACTAAACATATAACTACTAAAACTAATAATAATATCTTTTTTGCTGATAAAGACAATGAACTGTGCCTCCTTACACCTTTATGTATATCATGCTGCACACAAGAGATTATACACGATAAAGGATTAGAAATTGGAATAAATTCTATAAAAATAGTAAAAATATGAGAAAGTACCTAGAATTTTTTACGCTTTTCTGCACTTTTTTGAGATAAAAAAGAAATTTGGTACCTTATCCTTAAATTGTAACTGATTCACTTCATTTTCGAAAAGAGTTTTGTCCATTTTGTCGTAAAAAAGTCATAATAAGAAGGAATATCACACCATATTGTCGAACGTATGTATATACTTATAATGAACTGCCGAACTGCTTTTCTCTACCCTCATTGTTGAGGCAATATGGCAACTGAAACAGCTTGCTGTTAAATTCAGATTACACATCTATACTCAGGAGGTGGAATGCAAMATGATGTTTGCACTTATTGTTGTGGTTGGTATCGTAGCACTTGGCGTAGCTAGCTTCTACGTCATTAAGCGGCCTCAAGGCGCTGTTGATCCTGAGGATCGCAAACCGCTTGTTTCTGTAAACGGGCATGTTAAATTTGCAGAAGGAATTAATCAAATTTCCATATCTAAAATTGACATGTACGATCAGCGTCTTGTTATCAATCAAGTAGCTATTATTCCATTTAACCGTATTCAACGAGCAGAATTTTCAAAGGTTGTCAAAAATGAAAAAGGCCTTCACGGAGCTCCTGTTCAACGCTATTTCGGTGAATTAACCATTCATTTCACAGACAAGAACGGGCAAGAAACATACATTCGCTGTGAAACACCGAAAAAAAATCAATTTCACCTCATCTACCAGTACGATTTAATGAAAAGACAATTAAATAAGCGTCTGGGTCTTGAAGATCTGCAGCCTTACCTTACTCTTCAAGAACCATACGAACTATAAGAGAAAACCTCCCTTTTTCACATATTATTTCACTTCCCTGTACATACTAGAAGCGAAACTGAAAATGGGAGGTCATTCCAATGGATTTCGTCCGTTTTTTGCAATATTTTTGTTCAATCGCCGGCGCTCTATGCTTGGGGTTTACCTACTATCACATGTTCAAGCGTGACGCTCCGGTTAAAAAAGAAGAATCACAGCAAGGTGGAACTGACTAATGTTCACCTTGTTTTTTTATGTGTGGACATGTGCTCATGGCATTTGAAGGCTGAAAGCTAAATGACTTTAATCATTTGTAAAATGACGGGTGACTTTTCTAAAGGAATATCCTCTGTGTTAATGATAAGAAGTCCTTTTTGGACGCTGTAATTGGAGGAAGGCTGTAACACACCGTTTATGAATAGATTACTGTATGAGTAGCTCTCAGGATCCAATATATGCTGAGTGCCGTATTCTTTTAACGCATCTTGATCTGTAAAAATGCGCTTGCTGCCTCCGGCTACCGTATAGTATTCAAAGATGCGAACTTTTTTCGGAAATATATACCTAAATTCCTGCTGAGGCAACACGGGAAGCTTAATAAAAGGTGTTGAACAAGAGGTTGTATAGTGATTGYAGCCGTAAGATTTTTTCTTCAAGAAAAACTCTCCTTCACAGATGTACTTAGTTTAGTTATAGTCTTTCAGAATTAAATTTATGCCATTAAACCTATTCCTCAGAAGGAACAAATGCATATATTGAAGGATAGAACATGAAAGGAGGTAACACGTTTATGCCTCTTCAAATTATGAAACTCGCTATAGCCGCTACTACCACTGTAACCGCCAGTCCGACCGTCTCACGTTTCTTTTATACAGCAACTGCTACAACTACAGGTGCAGCCACTTTAACAATAGATGCCGCTGACTTTTTTGGTGATACAGGTGGCGCGGCTACTGCACTTCCAGCTTTAGCTACGGATAACAGCTATTA
>NZ_JBFULJ010000438.1:0-3149 GCF_056400385.1 Priestia sp. P5_B4 | reverse complement strand
CGGTTGATCCATATGTACGAGCAACAACGGTGAATGGAGATCGCGGAGTTGTCGTAGATTTGGCTAAGACAAATCCGAGAAAGTGGAGTGCAAATAAGCCGAAATTTAAAAATCCAGAAGATGCGATTATCTATGAACTGCACGTACGAGATTTATCGTCTCAAAAAGAGAGTGGTATCAAAAATAAAGGAAAATATTTAGGCGTAGCGGAGTGGAATACGAAAGGACCAAATGGAGTAAAAACAGGACTCAGTCATATTAAAGATTTAGGTGTGACGCACGTTCAGTTCCTGCCTATTTACGATTATCGTACGGTGGATGAAACGAAATTAAACGAGCCGCAGTTTAACTGGGGATATGATCCGAAAAATTACAACGTCCCAGAAGGTTCCTATTCAACAAACCCATATAATCCTAAGACGAGAATCATTGAGCTTAAACAAATGATTCAAACGCTTCATGATAAGCAGCTTCGTATGGTAATGGACGTGGTTTATAATCATGTGTATGCAGTGAGTGAGCATAGCTTTGATAAATTAGTTCCAGGCTACTACTTCCGTTATAAGGAAGATGGAACTTTATCCAACGGAACAGGTGTTGGAAACGACACGGCGTCTGAACGGAAGATGGTTCGGAAGTTTATTGTAGATTCTATTGCGTATTGGGCAAAAGAGTACCACATTGATGGGTTTCGATTTGATTTAATGGGGATTCACGATACAAAGACAATGAATGAAGTGAGAAAGAAGTTAGATGAAATTGACCCTTCCATTATCGTCTTAGGAGAGGGCTGGGATCTAGGAACTGAGCTTGATGCTAAGCTAAAAGCTAATCAGAAAAACGCTCAGGATATGAAGCGCATCGCTCATTTTAATGACGGTATGCGAGATGGTCTTAAAGGCAGCGTATTTTTTGATCATGACAACGGATTTGTTAATGGAAAACAGGGGCAAGAAAAGCTCATACAGCAAAGTATAGCAGCTGGAATAGATTATGATCATTCCACTGCCACGTATGAAGACCCGGATCAAGTTGTGACGTATGTAGAAGCTCACGATAACCATACGTTATGGGATAAGCTTCAGCTGACGAACCCTGCTGACACCGAGCAAACGAAAAAGCAAATGCATAAGCTTGCTTCTTCTATTATTTTAACATCTCAAGGAATGAACTTTATACATGCAGGTCAAGAGTTTATGAGAACAAAAGGCGGAGATCATAATAGCTATCAGTCACCCGATTCTGTCAATCAGCTAGATTGGAAGCGCCGAGCAGCTTTCAGCCAAGAAGTAGATTATATGAAGGGACTTATTGCGCTTCGAAAGCAATATTCCTCATTTAGAATGACGAGTGCACAGGCTATTCATCAAAATTTACGCTTTTTTGATGCACCAGCAAACGTAGTAGGTTATACGTTAAATGCTAAAGCCAATAAAGATAAAGCAAACGAAATAATGGTGATTCATAATGCAAATAAACAAGCTCAAACGGTTCATCTGCCTTCTAACAGAACGTGGAGATTACTTGTTGACGGCGAGCAGGCAGGAACAAAAACGCTCCGTACGGTGAAAGGAAATACAGTAAACGTTTCGCCTCTTTCGACATTTGTGCTAGTAAGATAAATTTTAGATAACTAGAATAAATGTAGAAAAATTCAGAATATTGTATGCGAAATTGTTGATTTTACTAGATAACATGGTAAAATATTCATTGTTAGCGTTTTCAAAATTCGTGGGGAGGTATGTATTTGATGCAAAATCTTGGAGCGAAAAAAGTTGAAATGAGTCCGAAAGTAGTGGAGTTTTTAAAAGGAGTAAAACAGCTATACATTAACGGCGAATGGGTAGACTCTGTTTCAGGAAAAACATTTGAAACAGTAAATCCAGCAACGGGTGAAAAGTTGGCAGATGTAGCTGAAGCAAATCCAGAGGATATTGATCGTGCCGTCAGAGCGGCTAGAGAAGCCTTTGATCATGGACCTTGGACAAAGATGTCAGCAGCTGAAAGAAGTCGACTTATTTATAAATTAGCTGATTTAATGGAAACACATCAATTGGAGCTTGCGCAGCTTGAAACGCTTGATAATGGAAAACCAATTCGTGAAACATCAAATGCAGACATTCCACTAGCAATCGAACATTTCCGCTACTTTGCTGGGTGGTCAACTAAAATGGTTGGACAAACTATTCCTGTGCAAGGAGCGTACTTTAACTATACAAGATATGAACCAGTAGGAGTTGTTGGCCAAATTATTCCGTGGAACTTCCCGCTTTTAATGGCCGCTTGGAAGCTCGGAGCTGCTTTGGCAACTGGATGTACAATTGTGCTCAAACCAGCAGAGCAAACGCCGCTTTCTGCACTTTACTTGGCTCGACTAGCCGATGAAGCAGGGTTCCCAAAAGGCGTGCTAAACATTGTGCCAGGCTACGGGAAAACAGCAGGTGAACCGCTCGTTCATCATGATCTTGTCGATAAAATTGCTTTTACAGGATCTACTGCTGTCGGAAAAGCAATTATGAAGCAAGCTAGCGACTCCTTAAAGCGTGTGACGTTAGAGCTTGGAGGTAAATCACCAAACATTATCCTCCCGGATGCAGACTTAACAAAAGCAGTTCCTGGTGCGCTTTCAGGTATTATGTTTAATCAAGGACAAGTATGTTGTGCTGGAAGTCGTCTGTATGTCCAAAAAAGCTTATATGATAATGTCGTAGCTGATTTAGTTTCTCAAACGAAATCTATTAAACAAGGAAATGGATTAGCAGATGAGACGACAATGGGTCCGCTTGTATCTGCGCAGCAGCAAAAACGAGTGAAAACCTATATTGATAAAGGAATTGAAGAAGGAGCGGAAGTACTCGCAGGAGGAAACATTCCATTTGATCAAGGCTATTTCGTAGAACCGACTATCTTTGCAGATGTCGATCATTCAATGACGATTGCTCGTGAAGAAATCTTCGGTCCGGTTGTAGCTGCTATGCCGTTTGACGATCTCGATGATTTAATTGCCAAAGCAAATGATACAGCATATGGTCTAGCAGCGGGCGTCTGGACACAGGATTTAAAGAAAGCACACTATATTGCTCATGGTATTAAAGCAGGTACAGTTTGGGTGAACTGTTACAACGTATTTGATGCAGCAAGCCCGTTTG
>NZ_JBFULJ010000437.1:0-3171 GCF_056400385.1 Priestia sp. P5_B4 | reverse complement strand
GTTTTAAAACAGGGGAAATTAGTAGATTGGCTGTATGGAAAACCAGCAAGAGGAACGGTATGGATTCTCAATAAAATTCAAGGAACGGATATTAATATTGATTGGGCAGGAAAGAAAGAAGCTATTGCTTATCAAACCGTACGACAAAAAACAAGTGTATCTGCCCAAGTGAAGAATGGGAAACCTCATATTTCTGTTCATACACGTGTTGAAGGAGATATCGGTGACATGGAGGTACCTGTTGATATCACTAATCCAAAGGTTATTACAAAAATCGAACAATCGGTGAGGAAAGAAATTAAAAAAGAGCTAAGGACAGCTATTGAACGTGCACAAAAAAACAAAACGGATATTTTGGGATTTGGCGAAGTCGTTCATCGTACTAGACCCAATCAATTTAAAAAATTAAAAACAGAATGGAATGATGTCTACTTTCCAAAGTTAGATGTAGATATCACAGTGGAAGCCTATGTACGTCGAGCTGGCTTACGAAATAAATCGTTTCTTTCAGGAGTAAAAGAGAATCAAAAGTAAGGAAAAGGAGGTGCCAGTTAAATGGAGAAAGCAAAAATTAGTGCCAGTCAGCTCTTTATTTTAATGGTCCTGTTTGAGCTGGGGAGTGCTTTACTGGTACCTCTTGCGATAGATGCAAAACAAGACGCTTGGCTYGCAATTCTGCTTGGAATGGTATTCAGTTTCATTCTATTATTAGTCTATCATAGGCTTTATACCTATTATCCTGACCTTTTGCCTACAGAATATATGCAAAAAATCTTAGGGAAAGTGATGGGTACTGTACTTGCCTTTGTTTACATTCTTTACTTTATGTACGATGCCTCAAGGGTTCTACGTGATTTTGGTGAGATGCTGTTAACCTTTGCCTATCCTGATACGCCTTTATTCATTGCGAACGCATTATTGATGCTTGTGATTATTTATACAATTAGAAAAGGGATTGAGGTCATCGCTCGATCAGGAGAACTGCTTTTTATTTTTATGTATGTCCTTGCGGTTGGTGGCTTTATCTTAATTATATCTTCTGGCTTAATTGAGATTAAAAATTTACAACCTATTTTAGAAGAAGGTTTATTCCCTGTTCTAAAAGTGGTATTTACTCAAACCTTGTACTTTCCATTTACAGAAGTTATTGTATTTACCATGATTTTGCCGTATTTAAATAATCCTAAGAAGGCAAAGGTGACCATGCTATGTGCAACTGGATTAAGTGGGATCAATTTAATTATTACCATGCTCATTAATGTTTGTGTATTGGGGGTTAATTTGACCGCCCGTTCACAATATCCCCTTCTTAGCACAGTGGAGAGCATTCAAGTAGCTAATTTTTTAGAACGTCTTGATGTGTTTTTTATGCTTGCTTTAATTACCACTATCTTCTTTAAAATCTGCGTGTTATTTTACGCAGCTGTCGTAGGAACTGCTAGTTTATTCAAGGTTAAATCACCTTCACGGTTATCGTATCCTTTAGGGCTAATCATTCTCTTTTTATCTATTACCATTGCGAGTAACCTTCAAGAACATAACTATGAAGGACTGAAGGTGGCAATGTTCACTATACACATTCCTCTTCTTGGGATTATTCCTCCGTTGCTTCTTCTTGTAGCTTTCTTTAAAAACAGGAAGAAGCATGGAAAGAACACATTGAACTAGTTAATTTTTATATGGAATATTGTCATTCTCGTTGAAATTCCTAGTAAAATCCTTACCCGTAGAAAGAATAATTTTAGCCTAGAATTAACCTTAAAGTAAATCTGCTATCTATTACATAACGTTTAAAAGATTGTACGTAATGAAAGGTCGAGAAAGCAAAAGATTAATTTAAATAAAATTAGAAAGGAGGTTCCAGTTGAATGGAGAAGGCAAAAATTAGTGCCAGTCAATTATTTATTCTAATGGTTCTGTTTGAACTAGGTAGTTCTTTATTGGTACCTATTGCAATGGATGTAAAACAAGACGCCTGGCTTGCGATTCTGCTTGGGATGGTAGGAAGTTTTGTTCTATTTCTAGTCTATAATAAGTTGCATTCTTATTATCCGGATCTGCTGCCTACCGAGTACATGCAAAAAATCATGGGTAAAGGGATTGGAACGGTACTTGCCTTTGTCTACATCCTTTATTTTATGTATGATGCAGCGAGGGTTCTCCGTGATTTTGGCGAGATGTTGTTAACCTCCGCCTACCCTGAGACTCCTTTATTCATTGCACATACTTTATTAATGCTTGTTATTATTTATACGATTCGAAAAGGAATCGAGGTTGTAGCTCGCTCAGGAGAAATCCTTTTTATATTCATGTATACTTTTGCCATGGCGGGGTTTGTTCTCATCGTATGTTCAGGTTTAATCGAGTTTACAAACTTACAGCCAGTACTTGAAGAGGGTGTTTTACCCGTCCTGAAAGTTGCATTTACTCAAACTATCTATTTCCCGTTTGCAGAAGCGATTGTATTTACGATGATTTTACCGTATTTAAAAGACCAAAAAAAGGCAAAATTGACCATGTTATGTGCAACTGGATTAAGTGGAATCAACTTAACTATTACAATGCTTATTAACATTAGTGTACTTGGGGTTGATTTGACTGCACGTTCACAATTCCCTCTTCTTAGTACCGTACAAAGCATCCAGGTAGCTGACTTTTTGGAACGTCTTGATGTATTTTTTATGCTTTCTTTAGTTATCGGTGGTTTCATTAAGATTAGCGTGTTGTTATATGCAGCTGTCATAGGTACGGCTAACTTATTTAAGATTAAATCACCTTCACGCCTTTCATACCCTTTGGGCTTCGTTATTCTATTTATGGCTAGCACGATTGCCAGAAATTTTCAAGAACATCTTCATGAAGGACTAAAGGTAGAAATGTTTATTCTGCATATGCCTATCCTCGGGATTATTCCTCCTCTGCTTCTTCTTGTAGCTTTCTTGAAAAATAGAAAGAAACAGAGGGAATAAAAGGTTTATTTGCATTATTTCCTCCGAAGATGAGGTGGTTCTTACAATCTGTTAAATCCCTATAAGACAAGGCTTATCAGGGTGAATTTAAACTATTTGAGGTGGTTTTCATGTATACCTGGTTTTATGATCATTTTGTTAATACAATTCTATTTCCTCTTACTTGTATAGTAATAGTAGCCATCACGTTAAGTGCATATAC
>NZ_JBFULJ010000436.1:0-3171 GCF_056400385.1 Priestia sp. P5_B4 | reverse complement strand
GATACCTGTTATTATACTTGGGATTGTCGTTTTAGTTGCCGTATTACAAAATGATGGTCTTCTTAATTGGATTTAGGCATGCAATAAAAAGAAACTGCATATAGTGTAATTCAAATCGCTTGTACACAGTAGAGGGAAAGAGGGAGATACATGCCAAGAGTAACCGTTTTAGGATACGGAAGTTTTGAAGTGGCAAAAGGAAAAAAGCTTGTCTTGGCACTCGAAGACAACGGTATAAATATTCTTCATCGATGCGGCGGGAAAGCTAAATGTACGACTTGCAGGGTAGAAGTGCTTGAAGGTGAATATTGTGATTTAACACACGCAGAGAAAAATGCATACTCAGAAAGTTCAATTGAAGATCACTTGCGCTTATCATGTCAAATTCGTGTAAATGAAGATATCACCGTTCGGCCCATATTAACGGTAGAGAACTCAGGACGAGAAGCAGGACCTCGACCCGCAGAGTAGGCCTGGAATCGCAAAAAGCAGCGTGTGGAATGTTCAGCATGCTGCTTTTTTCATTTTTATTAAAAAATAACAAGAACAGCTGCGGGGAGAAAAAGCTGTTCTTGTTAAAGTAAAGTACCTACGGAATGATTCCTTTAAATTTTAGCATTCTGTAAGGGAAATAGTAAATCACTCAAAAGAGTGATTGTGAAGGCTTTTTTCGAACCGTTATTTGTAAATAGGTTTAATTGGATGCTTCAATCACATCTCCATTTTTGTAAATATGATACCACCCTATGGTACCTGATCCGCCTTGATCCATCCAGTCTTTGTTTTTTGCTACGAATCTGTAGTAAGCTTTATCGTTGTTATCTTTCCGTAAGCGGTCGTCTGTACTGAAGACAATGTTGTCACCGAGTTCTTTTTTACCGAATGTAATAGCTGTGCTGACAGGAAATTGCTTTCTTTCTACCTTGTTCTCATCTAAAGCTGCCCATGTTAAGGGGCCAACAATACCATCTGGAGACAAGCTGTGATCGGTTTGAAATTCTTTTACTGCATTTTGTGTTTGCGTACCAAAAATTCCATCAACTGATGTGTTATACTTCACATCTTTTAAGCTTTGCTGTAAGTCCTTTACGTAGCTAGAGTGAGAACCTTTACGAAGCGTAGGCCTTGTTTCTGCTTTAGTTTCAATTTTTTGTGAGTAGGTATCTTTAGCAGCTGCTTCAGTAGTTGGAGTGCTGAATGCTACGCATGTTGTTACAAG
The DNA here is from genome assembly GCF_056400385.1 of Priestia sp. P5_B4. NCBI lineage: Bacteria > Bacillati > Bacillota > Bacilli > Caryophanales > Bacillaceae > Priestia > Priestia sp. P5_B4. The sequence continues at coordinate 1,952 of NZ_JBFULJ010000436.1, read as the reverse complement.
GGTGAGAGTAGAAAGCATGACAAGTGTTTTTTTCGTTAACATGAAATAACCTCCTTGTTATAAAGTCAATTTATTATAGCGCAGACAGTTTTCTATTTGTTTTTATATTCCTATGATTATATAAAATAGTCATAAAAAACTAGTGAAGTAGATAAATCGTTCTATGTTTTCACTATAATTTCACTTTTCTCTGATACAGTACGGAATGAAAAATAGCAGGTGGAGTGTCTTGCATGATCATAGTGTGTTTTGCTGTATAGCACCCATAATAAATAAACGAATGAAGAGACTGCAAAGTGTCTTAGATCTCTTTGCAGTCTCTTCATGTTCAAGAGCTCTGCGTTCAAATAATAACTAGAAAGGAATTATGTGATGTCACCTCTGTATTCCCAGCATATAAGGAATCTTTTTTCGAAGCAAAAGTTTAATAAATTATCGCGTAAACAAATCTTTCTCTATATACTAGGAATTTGCTGTTTGTGTATAGCGCTAATAGTAACAAACCGCAATTATTCGCTTTATAAAAAACCGATAGCGGAGGTAGTGAAGACGAATGTTGTAGAACAAAATAAATCTACTGATTTAAATCACAACAAAGATACCGTATATTCTCAAAAAATTGTTGCTAAAATCATGAACGGAAAATACAAAGGGAAGCTTATTCATTTAGAGAATACGTACTCATACTCAGGTGCTTATGATCAAAAGTACACTGTCGGAACAGATCTTTTTGTCTCCTTAGAAAAGAATTCACAGCATGCTTTAAGTGGCACGATTGAAGGAGTGAAGCGGGACACGCAGGTTACCGCTGTCGCGGGTTTATTTATATTAATTTTGCTGGCGATTGGAAAAAAACAAGGTTTTTATTCAATCATTAGCTTATTTATTAATATTGTACTTTTAATCGGGGCTCTCAATGTATATTTAGCACTAGGGAATGTGAGCTTGCTAGCTGTATGTATTGTTGCGGTCGTTCTTTTTACAGTTATTTCTTTATTATTAGTAAGCGGTAATCAAGAAAAAATGCATGTAGCAATTATTTCAACTTTAATAGGTACGTTTGTTTCTCTATTAATTGCGTACATCGTCATGCAGCTAACAGATTCGAACGGTCTTCATTATGAAGGAATGGAGTTTGTGACGATTCCTCCTCAAAAAATATTTATGAGTGAGGTACTAATAGGATCATTAGGAGCTGTGATGGATGTAGCTATTACGATTACTTCTTCTGTTTATGAACTATATGAAAAGAATAAAGAGATAGCGCACAAAGACTTACTGAAATCGGGCAAGGAAATTGGCGGAGACATTATGGGAGCCATGACGAATATTTTATTTTTTTCATATATAAGTGGAACAATTCCAATGGTCCTTCTTTATTTAAAAAACGGTTCTCCTTTAGGATACACGTTTTCAATGAATTTCTCGTTAGAGTTAATCCGTGCTCTTACTGGCAGCATTGGCATTGTGCTAACGATTCCAATTACACTCTATCTTTCGATTCTTTTTATTTTTAGGAAGGGGAACAGAAAGTGAACGTTTTACTGTTGCTTGCTCTTATTTTATTTATTTTGATGAGTATGGTGGGCGGAAAAAAAGGAATTAGATCTTTCCTTGCTTTGTTTTTGAATTTTGGCGTTATTTTTCTAACCATTCTCTTTATGCTGTCTATAAAAAATACGATTATTGTTACGTTGATCGCTTGTACAATCATTAGCTGTATTAATTTATTTTATATTAATAAATTCAATCATAAAACGCTTGCTGCGTTTGTTTCAACGATTATTACCTTAGCCGTTTTAGTACTCTTTATTTTTATCATTGAACATCATGCCATGATTCAAGGGTTTGGAGAAGAACAAGAAGAAGAAATTAACGCTTTTTCACTTTACGTTGGAATTGACTTTGCTAAAATAGCCATTTGTACAATTATTATGGGAGCCATAGGAGCG
>NZ_JBFULJ010000435.1:0-3181 GCF_056400385.1 Priestia sp. P5_B4 | reverse complement strand
GCCTAAGCGACGGATTTGAACTTTTGCATCTAAATCGACGGTTAAATCCTCTGCGTAAATTCTGTTCCAGTCTCTTTTCATTTTGTACCATCTCTTTACATCTTGTCTGTAAAACGCTTCGCCAAAACCAAAGATATCGCTTTTATAGGTTTTTTGAGCTTTTTCTACTGCATCATTCATTTTTTCTTTTACGTCAGCTGCTGTTTTTCGTTCGAGCATATTGATTACAGCTGGGTCCTGTAAATTCACTTGACACTCTACATCAGCTACGTTCGCTTCTCCTTTTAAATCAACGTGAATATGAGGTTTATGATTTTTCATAGTAGCTGTCACCTTGACATTCGTTCGAAGCATTTCGACTCCGATGATATCATGCTGTTTTTCTTTTTTTTCGCATGGAATAACAATTAACGTACTTTTTACATGTCCGGTAATATAGTTATATCCTTTACTTTCGTCTTCATTGAACCAGCCGAGAAGCTTATCATTTTGAAAGACACCTAATCCTTTGAAATTGAGCAGGGTGGAAAGATTGGTGCGAGAAATACTAGACATGTCTCCTGCCTTTTTCACGTCGCCTTTCACTAACACTCCTGATAACACCGCCTGCTTTCCTTCACTGGTTAAGTTACTGATCAGTTCATTTAACTTCACTCCTCTAGTAGGTGCCCAAATACGCTGTGACACGTCTAATGAAGCAAACATATGGTTAGCAGGTATTTTTTCGATGGTTGTTAATACGTTCAAAACGCTCGATGCTTTTGTGTTTTTAGCAACAACAACAAAATAATCGGTACGCACTTCATGATCCCGAGCAAAGAAATCAAGCACTTCAGCAATACCGTCTTCCGCCATGCTTTCGCTAATAACTAGCATTCGTAAATGAGAAAGATAAATTTTACGCGGAGATTTTGTCGTTATTTTTCTTAATCCTTCCATTACAGACGAAGCCTTAATAGAAAATGTGGTAACAGAAGGCCCGTTTGTAGGCGTTTTCGCCTGAATATCACCCGGATTAATTAGCTGAACTGTCACAATAATGCCATCTTCTACTTTATCAATTCCGACAGCAACCGTAATGGCTAGCTCGTTCAACTCTCGACTGCTCCAGCAGCCGCTTAATAGCAATGAAMAGATACATAACATTAGAAATGCTTTCATAGTAAACGGCCACCTTTACACAGTTTAGTTTTTTTGCGTCTTTTGACGTGAAATATTCTTCTCATTAATAAGCTTTGGCCTTGTTTTCATTTTTTTGATCGAACGTCTAATCAGCACATCCTTTTGATCACGCTTCACAAATGGAGCCATAGGTGTCATATAAGGGACTCCAAATGACCTTAAGCTGCATAAATGTAAAATCATTAAAATTAGCCCCAGGATAATACCGAACAGGCCAAAAGTAGCTGCTAAAACCATTAAAACAAAGCGTAGCATCCTTACTGCAATAGCCATATCATACACAGGTGACACAAAGTTACTAATAGCGGTGATGGATACAACGATAACCATTGCAGGTGAAACTAATCCCGCTTGTACGGCGGCTTCTCCTAAAACGAGTGCTCCCACAATCGAAATAGCTGAACCTACTGCTCGAGGCAATCGGACTCCCGCTTCTCGCAAAATTTCAAACGTGATTTCCATAATAAACGCTTCAATAATAGCAGGAAAAGGAACACCTTCCCTTTGAGCTGCAATACTAATTAATAAAGCAAAAGGAAGCATTTCTTGATGAAAAGTAGTTAAAGCAATATAAGCAGAAGGTGTTAAAAGAGCTAAGAAAAATGCCATATAGCGCATTAAGCGAATCAATGTACTAATATCTGCGCGCTGGTAATAATCTTCGGCTGCTTGAAAAAATTGAATAAATAAGGCAGGAACCATTAATACAAAAGGTGTACCGTCTACTAAAATGGCTATCCGCCCCTCTAAAAGACCTGCTGCCACCGAGTCTGGACGCTCCGTGTTATGCATAGTAGGAAAAGGTGTATAATCTTCATCTTGAATCAACTCTTCGATATATCCGCTCTCCAAAATACCGTCTATATCAATTTTGGAAAGACGCTCCTTTACCTCTTGAATGACCTGTTCATCCGCAATGCCGTCTATATAAACGAGCGCAATATCCGTTTTTGTAAACTCTCCTATTTGCTGAGATTCAATCCAAAGTTTTGGAGATTTTATTCGGCGCCGAATCAATGCGGTATTCGTTCGCAGTGTTTCTGTGAAACTGTCTCGAGGCCCTCTTACAACGGTCTGAGATTGTGGTTCAGAAACAGCCCTGTCTCTCCATCCTCTGGTACTTGCCACAATACACGTTTGATACCCTTCTAAAAACAGTACGGTATCTCCTGATAAAACATGAAGAAGAGCATCATCCAATGTCTTTGCTTCCATGATTTCACCCGCTGCCAAACTATAGCTTTTAATCAATTCGTACATATTAACGATGCCATCATCATGTGTTAAATGTTCATCGTGATAGTGCATAATGGAGTCCAGCGCATAGTGTTCAACTTCGTCTTTATTTACTAATCCGTCGATGTAAGCAACACCTAAAGTAAATTTTTCTTCAATCGAAATTCGAAACTCTCGCACAACTAAATCCGTGCTCTGTCCCAATGCTTTTTTCATGCGGGATAAATTATCTCCCACCCTCTCAGATAATTTCTGCTCTTCCTGTGTAGAAGAAGCACTAGTGTCCTTAGAGTCCTTCGATTCATCAGCTTTTTCTTTCCGCTGTTTGGATTTATTCGTTAACTCAGATAGTTTTTTTATACGCATTGTTCATCCTCCACTACATTGAACGAAAAGAAACGGAATTTCTTCTTTTTAGTCTCTATAGTTTTTGTATGAAAAGGAAATTTATACTTGAAGCCATTTTAATAATCTTAATTTTTGACATCATTTGTGCATTTCTATAGGATAGTAATGGATAATTCTTTGTTATTATGAAGAATGTTTATGCGGAACATTGAAAGGAGTCTATACATGGCACAATCACTTAAAGGCAAAGTAGCTCTTATTACAGGAGCAGGAAAAGGCATCGGTCGTTCAACTGCGATTGAATTAGCAAAGGAAGGCGTAAATATCGGTTTAATTGCTCGTACAGAGGCAGATTTAAAGGCTGTTGCTTCTGAACTAGAAGCATTTGATGTACAAGTTGCTTATGCAACAGCAG
>NZ_JBFULJ010000434.1:0-3181 GCF_056400385.1 Priestia sp. P5_B4 | reverse complement strand
ATACTGCTTACTGCGTTAAAAAAGTTCATAAGTACCTCGTTTAGCATGTAATGTGCCTCCTCTCTTACTAAATATGTACAATCAAATTATCCAATTGTGTTAATGATGCTGCTTACCGCGTTAAATAAGTTCATTAAAACGTCGTTGAACATGTTTGCAACCTCCTTTATGATAGATTCATATAGTAATACGAGAAAACATAAAGTTTGGATCACATTTTTTTAATGTTTTTTTAGAAAAATAGTTAAAAAGAGAATTTAATGGAGGTTGAAGAAGATGAATTCGTTTACAAACGACGAAAAGCAAGCGGTGTACAAAGCGATTTACGGAAGAAGAGATGTACGAACATTTTTGTCTGATGAGATTCCGAATGAAACGGTTTATAACATTCTGCAGGCTGCTCACAGCGGACCTTCCGTCGGGTTTATGCAGCCTTGGAATTTTATATTAGTATCTGATACAGAAGTGAAAAATAAACTTGCCTGGGCAGCAGATAAAGAGAGAAGAGCACTGGCTATTCATTATGAAGGTGAAAAGAAAGAAGATTTTTTAGAGCTCAAGATTCAAGGATTAAAAGAAGCGCCATTAACTATTTGCGTAACGTGTGATCCAACAAGAGGGGGCTCTCATGTTCTTGGAAGAAACTCAATTCCAGAAACCGATATGATGTCAACTGCGTGTGCGATTCAAAATATGTGGCTTGCTTCATATGCAGAAGGACTGGCAATGGGTTGGGTAAGTTTTTATAAGAAAAATGATGTGCGTGACATTTTACATATTCCTCCTCATATTGATCCTGTAGCGCTTATGTCAATTGGCTATACAGATAAATATCCTGAGAAACCAATCTTAGAACAAGCAAACTGGGAAAAAAGAAGGGATTTAGACAAGCTAATTTATCATAATGTATGGGAAAATGAAAAAGAATAGCGGAGAGAAAATAAAGACATACTAAAAAGCGCCGAAATATAGTAAAATTTGAATATTAAATGATACACTATATATAGCGAAAGCGGATATGAGCGTCTAGCGTATCCGTTTTATTTATATGTATACAAATGACTTGGGAAAAAGAGAGATAGGAGAATTGAAGGTTTCATGAATATTGCAAGAAGTTGGCTTCACAACAAACTTACTGTTCGCATCATTACGCTTATTATCATTACAGTTTTACTTGTCAGCATTAGAAGTATGCTTCAGCTGCTGTTATTTACGTTTATTTTCACCTTTTTAATTGGTCGTCTTCAACAAACGTTAAGAAGAAAGCTTCCGCTTAATTCAACGCTTATACTCATCGTCATCTATATCGCACTGATTGGGGCGCTCGGTATTGTAGGATATGTATATATCCCGGTTATTATGACGCAAGTTACTGAGCTTGTACAGAAGCTGATGTATTTTTACAAACACCCCCCTGATAATACATTCGTCACCTATATTATCGATAATCTAAAGAGATTCAAATCACCAGAGAATATTCAGCAGAATATTGATTTAGTATACAGCTATTTATCTAATATTGGAAAAGTAAGTGCACAAGTTTTCTTAGCACTCTTGTTAAGCCTATTCTTTTTACTTGAAAAGTCGCGGATTCACCGATTATTTGTCCAACTGGAACAATCTAGGCTGGGCTGGTTTTTCAAAGAAGCTGGCTATTTGGGGAGAAAATTTGTTAATTCCTTCGGCAAGGTAATAGAAGTTCAGTTTATTATCGCTTTTGTGAACAGCATTTTGTCCGTTATTGCGCTGTGGGTGTTAGGGTTTCCTAATTTGCTTGCACTTGGCGTTATGGTCTTTCTACTAGGGCTAGTGCCGGTTCTTGGGGTATTTGTTTCACTCATTCCACTTTGTACAATCGCTTACAGTTTAGGAGGCGGTGTAAAAGTACTATCTGTGTTAATTATGGTGGTAGTACTTCACGCACTTGAAAGCTATGTATTAAATCCAAAGCTCATGTCATCTAAAACAAACTTGCCAACGTTCATTACGTTTATCATTTTAGTGTTTGGTGAACACTTCTTGGGCGTATGGGGGCTAATTCTTGGTATTCCTATTTTTATTTTCTTTTTAGATTTAGTAGGCGTAGATTCAGCACAGCAACTGTCAAAAAAAGAAACCTCCGCAGACTAGTCTGCAGAGGTTTCTTTTTTTAAGCAGCGTATCGTTTTTTGAATAGTAGGATGATCGCGATGCTTAAGTTTATAAGCAAGAAAGATCTGATTTTTTACTGCTAAATGTTCAAGTTCGATTTTTACTTTTTTTTCTCGAAGCGCTTCTTGAATTAAATAGCGGGGAAGCAGGCTGATTCCCATGTGATGCTGAATGGCTTTTAACACCGTTTGAAGATTTGGAATCACGTGATGAGGCTGAATTTCAGGTCGTTTTTTAAAATGCTGCCGCCAAAAACGTCTAATAATAGGAAGTTCAAGACCATAGCTAATCCACCGCTGGTTGTATAAAAACTCTTCTACGTCTTTACTAGCTGTCATTTCAAAAGAAGGAKGGACGGTTAAGACAAACTCTTCTTCTTCAATGACCGTATATTCAATTCCAGGTATTTGCAATCTTTGGGTTGTAATCGCAATATCAATTTCGTCGCTTTGTATCTTTTCAAGCAAAACAGAAGCAATACCAAACTGGCTGTAGCAGCGGATGCCTGCATCTTTTATTCTTTCTAAAGCTTGTTCGGTGAAATACTCTACGGGAGAACCAATTTTTACGACCGGCAGCGCGTCGGGAGATGAAGCGGTCATTTTTAATTCAATTGAAGCAGCTTCTAGACTTTCAATTAACGGGACAATACGCGTGTACAGTTCTTTACCTTTTTCTGTTGGAATCATTTTTCTCGGTGCACGGATAAATAAACCTTCCCCTATTTCAGCTTCTAAAGCAGCTAAGTGCTGACTCATGGCCGGCTGCGTTAAGATCCTCGCTCTGGCTGCTTCAGAAACGGATCGATATTTGTAAATGCTAATAAAGCTGCGATACCATTCAAAATCAATCATTTATGCTATCCTTTCTTATAAATTTATTTATGGATATCTATTTATTTTCTAATTTGTATTATAGACAAGCTCTCTTTAAAATAAAAATAGTAAGCAAATCATTTTTAGATAAAATAATAAAAGCAACGCTAGGCAAATGATTTAAAAAGGAGAGTTAGGCTGTGAAAGCATTATTA
>NZ_JBFULJ010000433.1:0-3183 GCF_056400385.1 Priestia sp. P5_B4 | reverse complement strand
AAATTAAATTGTGTTTTCACTTATAAAAAACACGGTAAATTGGAAAAGGTGGGGTCATGATGGACGTAGAAAATACACAAGGTACAGAAGAACAAGCACCTAAAGTCAAAGCAGCTAAAGTTGGCGATACCATTCAGCCAAAAAAGGGCGACTATAAAGGATTTAAAGGAATTGTTATGGTAGTGCGAGACAATTCGGTTATCGTAGATTTTGGGAAAGATGCTGAAACGGGCGAATCCATGAAAACAGTCGTTAATCATAAAAACTATAAAATCGTAAAAAAGTAGGTGAATAACCTACTTTTTTTTACTGAATATATGTTTAAAGACTGCGGTTTTTCTATCGGAAACCTTAGAGAAAAGCGTAGGTAAAGCAATTCTTTGAGAAGAAGAATGTTTTTTAGTAAACTATAGAAAGTATRCAGAAAGAAAGGATTTTTGTTATGTCAATTCAACTATCACAATTATCATTACCACAAGAGGTTCTTTCGCTTTTAGCGGATCGTAAATATGAAAACTTRTCCGATGCTGATCAGCTATTAATTGGAAAAGGCGGCTATACAGCAGAAGAAGCAGATATTTTAGAAGATGCTATTATTGCCTTGTCACTAGGGAAAAACGTACTTTTAAAAGGACCAACAGGTTCAGGTAAAACAAAGCTTGCTGAAACGCTGTCGCATTTATTTTCTCAGCCGATGCATAGCGTTAACTGCTCGGTTGACTTAGATGCAGAAGCGCTGCTTGGTTTTAAAACAATTGCTGAACAAGAAGGGAAAACAGGTATTGAGTTTGTGGAAGGACCTGTTATTCAGGCAATGAAAAAAGGGCATTTATTATATATTGATGAAATTAACATGGCTAAACCTGAAACACTTCCTATTTTAAATGGGGTTCTTGATTACCGAAAAATGATTACGAACCCATTCACTGGAGATGTAGTACGCGGTCAGCAAACGTTCGGCGTAGTAGCGGCTATTAATGAGGGGTATGTTGGTACCGTTCCATTAAACGAAGCGCTAAAAAATCGTTTTGTTGTTATTGAAGTGCCGTATATTCAAGGAGGCAGCTTAAAGCAAGTTCTGATGTCTCAGTCTCAGTTAAAAGACGAAAAATTAATTGATAAATTTGTCACGCTCTCTGCGGATTTAATTACTCAAGTTCAAAGCGGCCATGTATCAGAAGAAGCTGCGTCTATTCGTGCGCTTATCGATACGTGTGATTTAGCTCTTTATATGCCGCCTCTTCGCGCGATTAGACGCGGTATTATCGAAAAGCTAGAAGATGAAAGGGAAAAAGCCGCCATTCAAAATATTGCTGAAACATTATTTGAGTAAGGAGTGGCGCTATGCGATTTATTAAATTTAACGACAAAAATGTAGATTCCTTTCTCTATATGGAGCTGGCAGATTTAACGAAAACATTAACAAAAAATGATGAAATTGAAGTAGAGTATCGCGTTTCTTCTTATTATGATCCTGTACACGGCATTATTTATCTCAGTCACTTTTGGGATAACCGTCCAGAAGAAGACAAAGTGTAYGGCTTAAAAAGTGATGTATTTTTAAGAAGTATTGGAAGCTATAAGCATTCAAACTTCAAAGAAATTAATGCATATTTAAAGAAAATAAATAAAACCTCGGTACCTGGCTTAGCTAAGCAGCTGTTTATGCTGTTTGAAGATATTCGTTTAGAAGAAGTATGCAAACGCGAACGCCCTGGAACGAAAAAAGCCTTCGCCGTCAGAAGACAGCTCTATAGAAAATATTTTGCTACACAAATGAGCGCAAATCTAACAAAAAGCGTGTATACGGATGCACTTTTTAACGGCATCTACTTGCTATTGACGGCTGAAAATCCATTTGAAGAAATTCCTTCAATGAGTGAATCGATTAATTTAGCGATGCCTTTTATCCGCAGACAGCTAACAAATGTATATGAAGCTAAAACAACAAAAGATGTATCGCGCATCTGTCTTGAACTTGTAGATGTCTTTGATGATATTGTTGAAAAAGATATGCTTAATACTTATTTCTTCTTGGCTGAACTTCAGTATGATCAGTTAGAAGAAGGGTTAACATTTGAAGATTTAAAACGCAAAGATTCATTAGTGAACGATGATATTTTAGAGCATGAAAAAGACGGAGATGAAGACATTCACGAAGAGAAAATGGAAATGTGGCATCGAGAGACAAGCGAAGCGACGCAAAGTTTTCTACAGTTTGATATGGATCAAGGCTCAAAAACAGACATGCTAGGCGATGGTGTTCGTGAAGGCGACGATGGAGATCRAGCAATGGGCATGGTGCAAGGGTCTTCTCAAAAAACATCGCGGAACGATTATTCTCAAATCGAAGCCATGGAGCAAACGCATCCGGAAAAAGACGGGGAAGCGGATTATGGGTATGGGAAAGAAAATAAGCATGCCTATGCTGTTTTTATAGATTCTAAACTTCCGAACGACGATCACGTTGTTCAGTATAATGAGAATAAAAAAATTATTGCATCGTATCAAAAGAAATTAAAACAAATGATTGAAAAAACGCTTGAACATAAAAAAACGCTTCCTAGAAGCGAGCTGCACTTTGGCCGATTAAATAAAAAGCTTCTAAAACTATGGACAGACGACAATCCTCGTTTGTTTTATAAAAAAGATGAAGATTCTGCGCAAATTGATGCCGTCTTTTCTCTTTTAGTTGACTGTTCCGCATCAATGTACGACAAAATGGATGAAACGAAGCTTGGGATTACGCTATTTCATGAAGCGTTAAAATCTGTTATGGTGCCTCATCAAATTGTAGGGTTTTGGGAAGATACAAATGATGCCACCGAAACGAGCCAGCCTAACTACCTGCAGACGGTTATGGACTTTCAAGCATCGTTAAAGCGTAAAAGCGGTCCTGAAATTATGCAGCTTGAGCCTGAAGAAGACAACCGTGATGGATTTGCCATTCGCCATATGACACGCCGCTTGCTTCAGCGTTCTGAACAGCAGAAGTTTTTACTTGTGTTTTCAGACGGTGAACCAGCCGCTATGGGATATGAACAAAATGGTATTGTAGATACGCACGAAGCGGTACTGGAAGCACGCAAGCACGGAATTGAAGTCATCAACGTCTTTTTATCCAACGGGGAAATTGATGAAGGACAAAAGAAAACCATTCAAAATATGTACGGGAAATATAGT